>NZ_JBFGYC010000398.1:0-3853 GCF_041587635.1 Pontibacterium sp.
GGTAATCACCTCGTTGCCCGCCAAGGGATGATCGGCGGGTAGGGCACAGAGGCAAGGGAGTTCGAACATCTGGTTTTTGCCGATCTGGGATTGGTGCTTCGTCATTTCAGCGATACCCAGATCGTATTGGTTGGAGGCGATCCATTCGACAACCGCGTCAGAGGTGCGGGTTTGCAGCGAGGCCTGAACCTTGGGGTGGTCTTCCAAAAAGTCTGCCAATATATCGGGGACGAAGAAGTTGGATGGGCCAGGCATACAACCAATTCGCAGGAAACCGTACTGTTTGTTCTGGATGTCCTGCACCGTTTGGCTGACGTCCTGAATACGGTTAAAAATTGCTTCAACCTCTTTGTACAGATAGTTGGCTTCAGGAGTCGGGTAAAGACGTTTCTTATGACGTTCAAACAGCTGAAAACCGATCTCACTTTCCAATGAACTGATCATCATGCTGACCGCCGGTTGGGTTCGGAATAGCTGTTTCGCAGCCTGTGAAACCGAGCCGGTGAGCATAACTGCTCGAAATGCTTCCATCTGTTTAAGGTTCATGATGACGCCTTGATATATTAGTTTTGCTGATGAGTGGCTTAAAAAAACAAGAATCAAATTATGTTATATGCGGAAGGCGCGCTGAGATCAATACTTGATAGCGTCTGGTAACCGGCGTTGTATCGGCATAGAGGTGCGTGGATGGAAGAGGTATGCAGAGTCACGTCCGTGCAATGAGGGGAGGTGCGCTGTAATAAGGCGGATAGGTAGAGCCTGTAGGAAGGGGGGCGGCTAAAGCGTGGTTCAGCGGCAACCCGGATGCGTGAGCAGAGCCGGGAGCCGATGATCATACAGGGCGATTACTTCTTGCTAACGCGCGCTGCTTCATCTTTGTAGATGCCGTAAGTGACTTTCAGGTCTTTGATCCAATCAGGACCGTGACGGAAGTCTACCAGTGCACCGATGTTTTCGTATGCTGCCAGTACTTTAGGGTCTTTCATTACGTTCGCAGTTGCCGCGGTCAGTTTATCGACCACTTCCTGAGAGACGCCTTTAGGGGCGAATACGCCGGACCAGCCACCGAAGCTACCTTTGATACCGTAGTCTGAGAAAGTTGGAACGCCTGGGAACGCGTCCATTTTCTGGTTGATCACCAGTGCGCGGGCACGGTCAGCTTTTACGTGAGGGCCAAATGCGGGTGGGAAGGAGACTGCAGAATCGATGTGACCACCGACAACAGATACCATGGAATCCGCAGCGCCTTTCGCGTGCACGTATTTAACTTTGTAGCCTGCCTGATTGGCGATGATGGTCGCCATGATTGTGCCGGAAGAGGACGCACCCCAAGAACCCTGAGTGATTGTCTTGCTCTTAGCACCCGCTACAAACTCGTTGAAGTCCTGATACGGGCTGTCTTTAGCCACGACTACAGCCAGCGGTACAGAGGTGAACTTTACAACTGGGGTAAAGGTATCAAAGTTGTACGGCGTGTTGGTGAAGTTTGGTGTCACCAGCATGTTACTCAGGCCCGCATTGATCAGTGTGTAGCCGTCATTTTTAGCGCGCGCAACAAACGATGTACCGACCACGCCACCGCCACCGGTTTTGTTGATCACAACAACAGGTACACCCAGCTCTTTTTCCATTGCGTCGGCCCAGATACGGGTTGTCAGGTCGGAGTCACCGCCTGCGCCCCAAGGCACGATCACTTTGATGGGTTTGTCTGGGTATGCAGCCAGTGCTGTACCAGAAGCCAGAGATACGGCGAGTGCGCCAGCGATGGATAGCAGGGTTTTTTTAGTGCTTTTCATACGTACTTCCTTCGATTTATTTTTATTTACGTTTAACAGTCTTCTCAGGACGTTGGACCTAGGAGTTGGGACGTCGCGGTCCTGAGAAGAAAATCAGTGTTGTCCGGCTCAGGCTGTTTTCTCTTGCACTGGAGCTGGGATTTTTGATGCTTTTCTTTTTGAACGCATGCTAGAGAAGACAAAGAATGCGGACAGTGCGATAAACACCCATGAGAACGGTGAAGCAAAGAATTGGTAATAATCGTCGCCAACGATGGCAAATGCCTGATCCAGGTTCTGTTCAAGGAATGGCGTGAGGATAAAGCCGATGATAAATACCGCCGGGTTCAGTCCTACCATTCGCATGCCGTAGCCCAGAACGGTGAAGGCGATCAGTACCAGAATGTCATTCATGTTCTGGCCCGCGGTGAAGGCGCCGGTGAAGGCAAACACAGTCACACATGGGAAGATGAAATAGCGCTTCAGAGAAGCCATATTTACGAAGAACTTGAATCCGGAGCGTGCAATCACCAGCAGGAACAGGTCAGTGATCAGGAACCCTGCAAAGATCGCGTAGATGGTTTCCGTGTGTTCGAAGAAGATCATCGGACCCGGCGTAAGGCCGTGGATCAGGAACGCGCCCATCAACAGTGCGGCAACGTCGTCACCCGGAATACTCAGGGTCAGCATTGGAATCATGCTGGAACCACAGACTGCGTTGTTCGCGGATTCTGCTGCGGCGATACCTTCAGTGGAGCCTTTGCCGTACTCGTCAGGCTTCTTAGAGGTACGCTTTGCTTCGCCGTAAGCGATGAATGCTGCAGTACTGGAGCCCAAACCCGGTAGCGCACCGATAAAGGTACCGATACCACTGGATTTCAGGATGGTGCGGAAGACGCCACGGAACTCTTTAAAGCTGATGCGGTTATCAGCCGGATTCGGCGAATGGGTAATCGCGAGTTCATGATGGGGTATCTTGCGCCTGCGGATCACATTGATCACCTCTGGCATTACCAGAATGCCGATCAACATTGGCGTGAACGTAAAGCCACCGATCAGCTCATCAACGCCGAATGTAAAGCGAGATGTACCGGTGATGGAATCCATCCCTACCATGGCGAACAGCATACCCAGACAGCATGACAGCAAGCCGCGTGGAATTGATTCACCCGCCATCGAGCCGATCACGGTGAAGGCAAACAGTAGCAGGAAGACTTTTTCAATCGGGCCTGCCTGCAGCGAGATCGCAGAGATTGGTGCCGCCACGAGAATCAGTACCAGCGTTGCAATCATCTCACCGGAGACCGAAGCAAACAGGGACATATCCAGTGCTTTACCGGCTTTGCCTGATTTCGTCAGTGCATGGCCGTCCTGAGCAGTCAGGAACGATGCGGCCGCTCCTGGCGTGTTGATCAGGATGGCTGAGATTGAGCCACCATAAATACCGGCTTTATACACGGCCAGCAGCATAGTGATACCGATGATCGGATCGACGTAAAAGGTCATTGGCAGCATGATGGCGATGGCCATGATGCAGGAGATACCTGGGATTGCTCCGAAGGTAATACCAATGAAAACGCCTGCAATAATGCCCAGGATCGGACCGATTGCGAGGATAGACGAGAAACCGCTAAGAATATTATCAAACATCTGAATATCTCCCCTTACAGTGTCCAGGTTGGCAGGTAAACCCGCAAAAATTCTCTGGATCCGTAATAGATCAGAACGGGGGTGATAACAGACATGGTAATGATCGGTATCCAGCTACGGCCACCCAGCAGTACGGCGACAGCGAGCATGACAAAGGGTGTCGTAACCATGAATCCGAGGTGCGGAACGGCAAGCCAATAGGCGATGAAGATGCCGATGTATATAAAGATGCCGCGGAAACCGTCGGTCACAATCAGTTCCGTCGTATCGTGCGCCGTTTGTGTGCTGGCATCGCAAACGCGATGATAATAGGTGAGTTCTCGTGCGGCCTTGTCGGGGGTAAACCGCTGCAGGTACAGTTGCGGATAGAGATAGTCGTCGGCCACGTGACGAATCGTAGCGGCTGTCACATACAAGGCAAAAATGAC
>NZ_JBFGYC010000399.1:0-3835 GCF_041587635.1 Pontibacterium sp.
AAAAGATATCGTAATGACTTACTGCAACAAATCCTCGCCACTCAAGCCATTCTTTTCCACAATCTCGCGCAGCTTACGTAACGCTTCAACCTGAATTTGACGCACACGTTCGCGCGTCAAACCAATTTCGCTGCCGACCTCTTCCAGCGTACTCATCTCATATCCACGCAAACCAAAACGGCGCGCCAACACTTCTGAGTGCTTCTCAGGCAACATCGTTAACCATTTATCCAGGTTACCGCTGATATTGGTTTTCTGCAGCAACGTTTCAGGATCAGAGGTTTCCTGATCAGGAATGGTGTCCAGTAGCGACTTATCAGAATCCTGCCCCATCGGGGTGTCTACCGAGCTGACACGCTCGTTCAAGCCCAGCATCCGCTCAACATTTTCAACCGGCTTGTTAACCAGCTGAGCGATCTCTTCCGCCGACGGTTCGTGATCCAGTTTTTGCGCCAGCTCGCGAGCTGCACGCAGATACACGTTGAGCTCTTTAACCACATGGATAGGCAAACGGATCGTCCGGGTCTGGTTCATGATCGCCCGCTCGATCGTCTGACGAATCCACCAGGTCGCGTACGTCGAAAAACGGAAACCACGTTCCGGATCAAATTTCTCAACCGCTCGAATAAGACCTAAATTACCCTCTTCAATCAAATCAAGCAGAGTCAGGCCGCGGTTAATGTAACGGCGCGCGATCTTAACAACCAATCGCAGGTTACTCTCAATCATACGTTGCCGGGATGCTTCATCACCTTTCAACGCGCGACGGGAGTAATAAACTTCTTCTTCTGCAGTCAGCAGTGGAGAAAAGCCGATTTCATTGAGATATAGCTGTGTGGCATCCAGAGTTTTCGCATTCAGGAGGTCATTGTGCGCAAGGCTACCACGCCCACGACCACTCGCGATAATCTCGGGAACATCATCCGATTCTTTCTTCTGGCTTTTGGATGTTGACTTGTCCACAGCATCATCTAACTCTACATCGTCCGATGCCTTTTCCAACTCACAATCCTTATCAACTTTTTCCATTACCAACCCCTCTGATGTCCTTGGTCAAATGCCACCCTTTTATATTTATAGCCGCAAAATAACTTATTGTTTCTTGGGCAGATATTTTAACGGGTTCACTGGCACACCATCGCGGCGAATCTCGAAATGCAGCATGACGCGTTCAGCCCCACTGCGCCCCATTTCGGCGATCTTCTCGCCCGCTTTAACCTTATCACTTTCTCTTACTAAAACGCGACTGTTGTGGGCGTAAGCACTTAAGAACTTCTGGTTATGATCTATGATGATAAGATTGCCATACCCCAGCAGTCCGTTACCCGCATACACTACACTCCCCGTGGCAGCAGCAAATACAGGATCGCCTGTCCGCCCGGCCAGATTTAGTCCTTTATTGACCTGCCCTTTGGTCTTAAAGGACTGAATCAGCCTACCTTTACTGGGCCATTGCCAACGAATTGGCGCCCCAGAGACGGTCTTTTTAGTTTTAGGTCGAGTCTGCTTTGAAACTGATGCACTCGTATTCCTACTTCCAACTGTTTTCGGCGGTACGTCGCGCTTCTTTACCTGTTTTTTTGAAGAATTGTCGACAACCGGCTGTTTAGTGACAGTTTTTTTCTTACGAGTACTACTTTCTCGGACAATTTTTTGTGCAGAGGGTTTCAGAATCAATCGCTGACCGGGGTAGATCTGATAACCTGCGGGAATCTTATTTAGGCGTGCAACGGTGCGGTAATCCACACCGTGACGAAATGCAATGGCGTAAAGAGTATCACCCTTGCGAACGGTATAAACGGCAGATGATGAAACTGATGGAGCAGAACGAACAACTTTTGTCCGCGACCGATCATGCACCGGTACTTTTTGTGGACTGGCACACCCGGCGATCAACACAGCGATGATCGCTGAAATCAGCCAACCTGCGCCTCTCGTCACCCATCACCCCTGATTTTTTCCAGTTCCGGCCGTTCGGGCAATCAGCACTACGACCAGCGCACCTACCGCCATCAACACCAGAGACATTGCCAGATACGCATCCTGTCCGGTCATTACCTCATAACTGCCAGGCAGGATATTTTCCTGTACCAAAGGAACCTCCAAACCATGCCGGTTGATGGTATATGCAGTGGTATATTTCCACGGCCAGACTTTATTCAAGGAGCCCAACATGAAGCCGCCAAGTAACGCCAAAGTCGCTACTCGATATGAGCTAAACATCCAGCTCAACACGCGAGAAAAGCTCAGCAAGCCGATCACACAACCGGTAATAAACAAGCCCAGAACCGGTAAATCGACTGACTTTACGGCACCCAAAATCGGTGCGTACATGCCTAACAATAGCAGGATAAAACTACCGGATATACCCGGTAGAATCATGGCACAAATAGCGATCATGCCCGATAAAAAAATCATCAGCGGGGTTGGCTCAATCGCCGCGGGCGCAATCGATGTCACCATATACGCGAGTATCGTGCCCGTTAGAAATGCAGTAAAAGCATTTCCCCGCCAGTTCTCTATCTGCTGAACCACCAGCCAACTTGAAGCCAGAATCAAACCGAAGAAGAATGACCAGAGCATCTCTGGATAATTGCTCAGCAGAAACAATACACCACGCGCAAAACTAGCTACGCTGAACAGAATCCCCACTAATAAGGTAAGCAAAAAGGAGCCATTTACGTAACGCCACGCTTCACCTAGCCCCTGCTTATACAATACACCCAACGCTTCAGGCCCACATCGACGCAAAGAACCGATCAGCTCCTCGTAAATGCCGGTCATAAAGGCGATAGTACCACCCGACACACCGGGAACAGCGTCTGCGGCCCCCATCATCGCGCCTTTGCCTGATAAAATCAGATAGTCACGCCAGCTGCGACCGCTTGTCATTCCATTGTCCATTATTAACGTACGGTTCCACTTAATAGAGGTACAAATTTAGCACCTTCGACAACCTCGGTTGTAAAACTATCCTCGGAAGTGCGAATAATCAGCTTTAGCTCCTGACTACGACCACCCACTGGAATAATCAGACGACCGTTTATTGCCAACTGGCTCATGAGCTCCGCAGGCACCTCTTCTGGCGCCGCCGTCACCATAATTCCATCAAACGGTGCCTTTGAAGGCCATCCCATACCGCCATCAGTATGCATGAGCTGCGTATTGTGCAATTTCAACAATTGCAAACGCTTACGCGCTTTATCCTGTAAAGGTTTAATACGCTCAACACTAAATACATTGTCCACCAATTGCGCCAGAACTGAGGTTTGGTATCCAGATCCGGTCCCAACCTCCAAGACAGACGTCATCGGCCCCGCTGCCAACAGCAGCTCCGTCATTCTTGCTACGCTATAGGGTTGCGAGATTGTCTGATTATATCCGATAGGCAATGCGGTATCTTCGTAGGCCCGATGCGCCAAAGCTTCATCAATGAAGATATGTCGCGGGGTATCCCGTACCACTTCAAGTACGGTTTCATCTTTTATACCCTGTTCCCGAAGGCGGGCAATCAGACGATCCCGGGTGCGCCGGGATGTCATTCCAATTCCTTCAAGATTCAGATGGGTCACAGAATTTCCTCAAGCCAACTTCCCAAGTTTTCCATTGCATCGTATTGGGTCATATCGATCTGCAACGGTGTGATGGAAACACATCCTTGCTCTATTGCAAAAAAGTCAGTCCCCGGCTCTTTATCCAATACCTCACCTACACCGGCGATCCAATATCGTTCAAAACCACGAGGATCTTTAACCTTAACAGGTTTATCGGCCAAACTACGATGACCTAAACGGGTAACGTGCACTCCCTGCAACAGGGCACCGCCGGTGCCGAG
>NZ_JBFGYC010000400.1:0-3832 GCF_041587635.1 Pontibacterium sp.
AATACTGATACGGCCGTGTTGTTCAAGTTTTTTGATTTCACCTTTTATATCAATGGGCAAACCATCATCAAGGCAAAAACCAACGAGGTTATCTAAGTCTATAAATAATGCGATACGTTCTTTCTGTTCCATTTAATCAGTTCCTATTGATAAACGGTACGCTGACAGGTCCAAAAGATATCGCTATAGATCCACCTCTCCCTGTTTACCAACCGGAGGAGCTATCTGTATCTTCAGGGGTAACACTACCCTCACAGCCACACGCCAACTTCATCGATAAATAACGATCGATAGAAATACAGGCTATGGATAAGATCAGGTAACGACAACGCGTAAGAATGTCTGAAAATCAGACGAGGTCAGTGATAATGCGGTATTTTTGTGACAACTACCAGAACAGAGCCTGGGAAAGGCTGTTCCCTCTGGCAAATGCGGCAGAGGGCTGTAATTACTGATAGTCCTGCGGCAGCTGAATTCCCAGTTGATCCGCATCTTGCTGTGCGATCTGCTGGAAACGCGCACGGGTCGCACTGCCTTTAGGTTTCGTCAGGTAATAAAGTAACTTCGCGGCAACCTGTGGCTCCAGCTCCTGCTCTTCACCCCAACGCTGAATAAAGTCCACCAGCGTATTATCGCTCTTGTCTTCAAGCGCCACCGGAACTTGCTGGTCGAGGTTTTCACCGTCACGGGCGCGTCGGCACATCACCTGATAGTGATAATTAAAATCCCCCACAACGTGGGATTCATCTTCGCTACGCAGACGGAACCAACCAGTTGCTTTACCCGCCTGGTACACCGCTGGATGGCTCCAGTTGTGTTTCGATGGGCGATCGGCATGCATACAGGCTTCAATATATGCGTTACGGACGGCAGGCAAACCGTCGTCACCTTTCACTTCACGTAAAATGGCCAGAAACTCTGACACGGATGGCATCCACGCCAATGTTTCTTTACAACGATCAATCGCAATGACCAGCTCAGGCTCACCAAAACCCCGCAGGCTGAGCGCCCATTCCCGTTTTGCCAGGCTGAGTTCATTCTGTGTTTCGAAACAGCTTTTGAATTTGTGACCATAAATCGCCATAAAGCGAGCAAAGATCATGTTCACCAGCACTTTGGTTTCGTTGCTTATGGGTTGCTGCTGCGGCTGTTCTGATTGCTGCTGAGAAACCTGAGCCTGCGCGCTACCAGTCGGTGTCCTTGATGTCCATGATGGCTTGGGTAACCCGTTTTCGGTTTTCGCGAGTATCTCTGCGGGAGTTTTCATGGTTAAAGCCTGTCTGTTGCTGTGCCTGACGCTGTTCACGTCCATCGCGTGTTTGTTTCTTGACCCATTCCCGTTTAACCCATCCCAGGAACTTCTGATCCCAGCTGGTTTCACGACGGTCCTTATTCACCCAGTAAAGCACAAATTCATCAATCGATTCACGGGCAAATTCTTCACTAATACCTTGTCGTGCCAGCAACTCGAAGAAGTTAGATGACGGCTGCCATCCCAGGAACATGGCATGAAGATGCTGATTTCGCTCTTCATGCTGTTCAAAAATCACCTGTAGCTCACTTTTGTGACGCCGCCAGCCCGTACTGCCGCCAAAAGCAGGCGCGGGTGTACGCGATTGAGTCGCTTGACGCGCGGGTTGGCGTGTTGGCATCTGAGGCCGAACGGGTGGCTCTGCTGATACAGGGGGCGTCTCATATGGAATCGGCTGGGCCGGAGGCGTCGCCATCCCCAAAGGCGGTGCATCCACCAATGGCGGAGGCTGATCCATCACGCTTAAGCGACTGACCACCTCAACCTCTGACACTGGCTCTGATTCTCGCTCTACTACCTGCTCTGAGGTCTCTGGGATTACAGGTACAGCGGCAGCCGTTGATTGATCGTCCTGCAACAGGACGATTTTTACCAGCGTTTTGCTGAGGCTGGCGTCAATGGCCCCCTGTTCAACCAGGCTATTGGTCACCATCGCCAATTGATCCTGTGACCAGAACGGAACCAGTTGGCGCCAGCTGTGAGCATCAAGCTTAATCTCGCGCTGCCCAGAACGCAGGCGCAAACCCGTACGCTGTGACAGCTGATGGTAAATACCCAGCAACAACGCCTCTTCCAGCCCGAATCGTTCAGCCAGAGAGGGGTAAATCAGCATAGGTTGTTCCGGAATCTGATAACCCATCAGCAGTTTAATACCCTAAAAATAAGAAGGCCGCAGACTAAGCTGCGGCCTCTGGAAACACAGCGTATATACTCAGCCGTCTTGTGCGAACGTCTCAACTGCACGCAATATATCACGTCGGCTGATCTGTCCTATCACCTTATCCCCTTTCACAACGGGCAAACGACGACGACCATTATTAATAAATTCTTCCGCTACCATGATGATATCAGCATCGTAGTTGACGGTGTGTACCTCTTCCACCATGTAATCACCAACAACACCACCCATCTCTTCTTCATGATAGGTCAGTGTGAGGATTGCACGCAGACAATCAGCTTCAGATAACAGACCCACCAACTTGCCACTACGGTCAATCACCGGAGCCCCGGTAATCCCGTATTCGATAAGCTGGTTTATGGCATCAAACAGATCTGTTTCAGGTGTGAAAGTCACAAGTTTTTCACACATGTAGTCCTGAGCTTTTACGGATCTCAGCATTGTTTTTCCTCCTTGGTGGGCTGTCCCCAGAGACAACATCATGGGTGTTGAACCCAGCCCTTATCCTTATCTTTATACCAATCCCCGCTGACTCGCAACGCGAAAAGCCATACTTTAGTTAAATACGACCGTTTTATTGCCCTGAACCAAGATACGATCCTGCAGATGCCAGCGTAAACCACGCGCCAGCACGGTCTTCTCCACATCACGTCCCAAGCGCACCATATCTTCCGGCTGGTCCTGATGGCTGATACGGATCACGTCCTGATCAATGATCGGACCGGCATCCAGATCTTCAGTCACATAGTGACAGGTTGCACCGATCAGTTTAACGCCACGCTCATGCGCCTGATGATAAGGCTTAGCACCCGCGAATGACGGCAGGAAACTGTGATGGATGTTGATGATGCGATGCTGATACTGCTCACATACATCAGATGGCAGAATCTGCATGTAACGCGCGAGGACGACCGAGTCCGCTTCGTGTTCGTGAATCAACTCACTGACACGGGCAAAGTGCTCCGCCTTATTCGCTTTATCCACAGGCACATGGAAATAAGGAATGTTATGCCACTCCACCATGCTGCGCAGATCATCGTGGTTAGAGATAACACACGGGATCTCACAGTCCAGCTCCCCCTCATGGTATCGATAGAGCAGGTCTGCCAGACAGTGTGACTCACGGCTCGCCATGAGGATCACTTTCTTCGGACGCTCGGAATCATGAATTTCCCAACGCATATTAAATGACTGGGCAATAGGCGCGAACGCGTTTTTCAGTTCTTCCAGAGAAAAGGACAGGGACTTCGCTCTGATCTCAACCCGCATAAAAAACCATCCGGTGCTGGGATCTGAATGCTGGTTAGCATCTGAAATCGAACCACCGTGACTGGAAATAAAGTTACTGACCATCGCGACGATACCTACCCGGTCCGGGCAGGCCAATACCAGTCTGAATCTGCGTTCCATCTGTCCTTCGTCTCCACACCACTACGCTGAAATTGCGGCTATTCTATCAGCCTGTTGCACGCAGCACTATTCAGTGGGCCGCAGTTTTCAGCGTGGATGAAATAACGGCATCAGGATTCATTGAATAACTGGTCACTTTTTGCTGCACAAACAAAATCGTTACGATGCAGTCCATGGATCTTATGGGTATACCAGATCAGACGCGCATACCC
>NZ_JBFGYC010000401.1:0-3820 GCF_041587635.1 Pontibacterium sp.
CATCGGTGGCTGAGTAAAAACCGCCGTTTTCAGCATACATTTCGCGTAGTACGTACTCCAGGGTCTGTTCCAGCGTGCGTCTGTAGAGGGGGTTGTTGGTAAGTTGCCAGGCCTGTAGATAAACCTCCGACAGGAGGGCCTGGTTGTAGAGCATTTTTTCGAAATGTGGGGTCAACCACTCGGGATCCGTCGCATAACGATGGAAACCACCGCCGACCTGATCATAGATACCACCCTGTTGCATCGCATCGAGGGTATGAATCACGGTACCCAAAAGGCTGTCATCTCGTTGTTGGACCGCTTGATCCAGCAGCAGTAGCAGTACTGTTTCTTGTGGAAATTTCGGCGCATTTGAAAATCCGCCGTTGAATTCGTCGTACTGACTTAAAAAGTGATCCAGTGCTTTCTGCACACTTATCTGGGTGGGTAGTCCTTCACCTTTACGCGGAGCCATTGTGGCTTCGATGGTGGTGTGGATACGGTCAGCTTGGGTCACTATTTTGTGTTTATCTGATTGCCAGACCTGAGCCACCTCACTGGTCAGCTTCTGAAACTGTGCGGGTGGAAAATAGGTGGCAGCAAAAAATGGTTTTCCGTTGGGGGTGAGGAACGCGTTCAAAGGCCAGCCGCCATGTCCACTGATCAGTTGGGCTGCGGTCATAAAAATATCGTCAAGGTCGGGTCGCTGTTCTCGATCGACTTTAATGCTGATGAAGTGTTGATTGAGAAACTGGGCGATCGCCAGGTTTTCAAAGCTTTCCCGTTCCATGACGTGACACCAGTGACAGGTGGAGTAACCAATCGAGATAAAGATCGGTTTGTTCTCCGTCTTAGCCCGCTGGAGTGCCTCTTCTCCCCATGCATACCAGTTGACCGGATTATGGGCGTGTTGCAGCAGGTAGGGGGAGGATTCCAGAATCAATCGGTTGGTAAACACAGGTTGCTGATCTTTGGTCAGGTGATGTGTTCGGGGCTGATAGCTTTCCCCTTTATCTCGCAGGGCTTGTAGCAACTGATGCTGTAATCCCTGTTCGATTGGCAGGGTATAGGTGTTCATGGGGCGAACCTCACTGTCTGCAGAAGCCAGTGTTGTAATACTCAGGATGAAGACCAGCAAAAGCGTCAGTGTCTGTATCCGCGGGGCATAGAGGTGCCGTATGTGGCGTGAAAGTCCGTTTATAGCCATGGGGGCTCCTGACTCGAGTTATTACGGATGGCGGTTGCAGCATTTTCCGTTCAATTGAACCGGAGGACAGGGTATCGTTGCATAAGAGCAGTAAACACAGCAATCCCCGGCTTTGGGGCGGACCAACGTCTGGCAGCCTGAACATTGCCAAAACCAGATACAGGCATTCATCGGCATCTCTTCATGCTGTTTGTAGCCACAATTTGGACAACAGATTTCGGTCAGAGTGTCGACAACGGGCGTAATCATCAATACGTGTCAGGTTTTTTTCAGCGTGAAGTAATCCAACCAATGTTTACGTACTAGCAACGGCAGGTAGTGGCGCAGATCCAGATCCATCTGGCTCAGCTGGCCCATCGTATAACCTTTGAGGATCGCGCCGAGCAGTTGCGCCATAGGTTCAGACAAGGTCTCAACAACGACCGGATGTTTGCCATGCTCATGCTGCTGGTGGATACACAGCCACTCTTCGCCGCCTTCATCACTCAGATGATCCATCTTGCCCTGTTGATGGGCCATCCAGATGCTGAATAGCGGCCACCGACTGTACATCAAACGGATGCTGGGACAGGCGTGAAAGCAGATTTGTGGTTGCTCCTCTGGCGATACGGTATCGAGTTGTGCCGTATCCAGAATGTATTCGTCGTCTGAACCCTCGGAGTCGTGCATCAACCATTCAAGCCTCGCCAGTTCCGGCAGTACGGCCAGTTTGTCGAGCTCGGGGTGCGACATATAGTGTCTGAGCAGGAGCTGACCGAAGCGGTCACCAAACAGCTTGGGTGGTGTGATAGCTGCGTAGTGAGTGAGGTAATGTTCAGCGAGCATGTGAAAGTAGGCGTCACCAACCAGTTCGTGCACCATCGGATAAAGTGCAATCAAGTTGCCTTCAGGACTGGTATCTGAAGCGTTGTGAGAAGAGTGATGATCCATAATCAGGCCCCTTATTTGAGTTGGCCGACCATGATTCCGTTCTGGCGGGTTTCAGATCCCCCCGATGTGAGTGGCACATCGTACTGCTGTCTCTGTCTATAGTTGAAAGCATAGACGGGCTACCGTGACTTGCAATGTGCTGCGGCTGGCGAAAGAATGGACATATTGCCGTAGTCCACGGATTGTCATGCATGCAGGCAATAATGGCGTGCTAACACAGGTATGGTGCTACCGGCAGCTGGCATTAAGCTGGTAGCAGTGACGGAAAGGAGAATCAGGATGTCCATGCAGTGGGATCGTTTGCTCACTTCACAGCGGTACGGCCACCAAGCGCTGTCTGCGCAGGAATTGGGCCGTAGCCATTTCCACAAAGATCACGACCGAATTGTGTTTTCCAGTGCGTTCCGCCGTTTGGGGCGGAAAACACAGGTGCATCCGCTTGCGTCTAACGATCATATCCACACACGATTGACCCACTCGATTGAAGTGGGCAGTGTGGGACGTAGTTTGGGCATTCGGGTCGGTGAACTTCTACATGATGATTTACCGGACTGGATCACTCCCCATGATATTGGCGTCATTGTGCAGGCCGCATGTCTGGCTCATGATATTGGAAATCCGCCGTTTGGACACGCGGGTGAATACGCGATTCGTGATTGGTTCAGGCGTGATAGCAACCAGTTTTTGTTGGCTGCGCTGAGTGAACGGGAGCGGCTGGATCTGCAAACCTTTGAGGGCAACGCTCAAGGGTTTCGGGTCGTGACGCGTATCGAAAATCACTTGTTTGATGGCGGCCTGCGCCTGACATTTCCAACCCTTGGCACCTTGTTAAAATATCCGTGGGGTGTCGAAAATGCCTGTAAACGGGGGAAGTTTAGCAGTTTCCAAATGGAGCTGGAGATCCTCAACAAGCTGGCGAAAGAGCTGGGGTTGGTCAAGTTGGATGACAATCATTGGTGCCGGCACCCTCTGGCTTATCTGATGGAGGCTGCTGACGATATTTGCTACGCCATTCTTGATCTGGAGGATGCGATCGAACTGAATATTCTCAGCTTTGAACAGATCAAACCCATCTTGCTGGAGATGTGTGGTGATCTGGCCTTTGATGCGGAAATCTTCAATACCGAAGCATCGGCTCGACGTAAAATTTCGGCCCTGCGCGGTAAGGCGATGGAAAACATGATCGATTCTTCCGTCGACGCTTTTATCCAGCATTACCCGCAAATCATGGCAGGTGAATATAAAGGGGAGCTGGTGTCGGATGGTGATCCTGGGGTTGGCAGTGGTATTTGTAAGGCGAAGACCCTGGCGCGTGAGCGTGTATTCCCTGACACCCGCAAGACGGAACTGGAAGTGGGGGCATACCGCACGCTGGGGGCTTTGCTGGATGCATTCTGTCATGCGGTTTACGACAACCATCAGAACAAGGGCAAAAATCTTAGCTATGAAACAGAGAAAATTCTTAGTCTGATGGGCATTCATGCGCCAGCCCATGATAAGCCGCTCTATCATTCCTACATGCGAGCACTCGATTTCATCGGCGGAATGACCGACAATTACGCATCGTATCTGGCCCGACAAATTGGTGGTCTGGCCTGATCAGTTCAATACTGTATTTCACCGGGAGTGTCTGATGTCCTCATTACGCGATCAGCTGCAGGGGCTGGTTTATTCCACTGAACACGGGGTGATGTGTCCTGAATG
>NZ_JBFGYC010000402.1:0-3808 GCF_041587635.1 Pontibacterium sp.
GAATCCAACACGCTGACATCTCAGCAGGATGAATCAATTACTCAACTACGCACACTGACACGCACAAACCGGGAACGTCAGCGCCACCTGCAGCACCTCATCTTTGAGCTAGAACAGCAGCTCAATGAGTATTACACACTGCATCCAGAACTAGATCCGGAGTCAGAGGGCTTTGACCCGCTGGAGATGGATAACTACAACGAAATGCATACGAGCCTGTCACGCCTTCACGAGTCCGCAGCCGATGTACGTGAAGTTGAGCAGGAGATGGACGAACAGATCCGTCATCTTACCGACCTTCATGTAGCCCAGTCAGGCCTGCAGAAAGAAAACCTGTCCAATATTCTGAGCACGCGTCTGGTTGCTGTCAAAACGATCAGCACCCGTGTTCAACGAATCATGAGACAGGCCTGTCGGGCAGCAGATAAAAAAGCACAGCTTAGAATCGAAGGCGAAGAAACACTGGTCGATAGCCAGATTCTGACCCAGCTTACCGATCCTTTGATGCATATCATCCGTAATGCTGTCGATCACGGCTTGGAGAAACCCCAAGAACGCCTGGATGCCGGCAAATCGGAAGAAGGATTGCTGAAACTTCGCTTCCATCAAGAAAACGATGAGATCCGCATCTCCTGTGAAGACGATGGTAGCGGAGTCGATACCGATAAAGTCCGCTCGATTGCAGCCCAAAAAGGGTTGATTGAAGAACACGCCATTCTTAGTGACACTGAGCTGCAACGAATCATTCTGCTACCCGGCTTCTCTACCCGTGATGAGGTAAGCCAGCTCTCTGGCCGAGGCATCGGGCTGGATGTGGTGAACCAGCAAATTATGAGGATGCAGGGAACTCTCAGCATCGACTCAACGCGTGGTCAGGGCACTCGCTTCGAGCTGTCTATGCCTGCCAGCTCTCTGATGATACGCGCCCTTCTGGTTCGCGCCGGTCGACAATTAGTTGCCCTTTCCAGTCACGGTATAGAACAGAGCATACTGTCGCTGGATGGAGAGCTACGTCAGACAGGTGACGATAATCACTTTATCGTTGGCGAAGAGAAATACCCTGCCCTGGCACTGGAAACATTGCTAGCAGAACCCCGTGCACAATACGGGGGCGACAATATTCATCCGGTATTGATCATCAATCTGGGCCAGGGACAGAAAGTCGCTCTGATGGTAAAAGAGATCATCGCGCATCGTGAGCTGGTATTTAAAGAGATGGGAGAATATCTACCAGATATTCCCGGAATCCCCGGGGTCACCATTCTCGCAAACGGTGAAGCGGCACCGATTATCGATCTACCTGCACGGGTCCAGCATCATCAAACATCTCATATCGAGTTCAGCGAACTGCTGGAATCGGAAGCGCTACCAGACCTGCCGAAACTCATGGTTGTGGATGATTCCATCAGTGCGCGTAAAGCACTTGCCACATTGCTGAAAGATACTGGCTATGAAGTCAGTACAGCAATTGATGGACTTGATGCCCTCAACCAGATCCGAAAAGATCCGCCTGATTTAATCCTGACTGATCTGGAGATGCCTCGCATGTCAGGGATCGAGCTGTCTTCTGCTATTCGCAACAATGCTGCGACCAGTGACCTGCCGGTAATAATGATCACCTCTCGCTCCTCGGACAGGCACCGTAACGAAGCGAAAGCAGCGGGTATATCCAGCTACCTGTCGAAACCTTGGACTGAGAACAATCTGCTAGATCAGGTACAAACGCTACTTAAACGCGAAACCCCTGAAGCAGCACCCGAAAAGGTCTTAATGTAAATCTATTGTTTCAGGCCCGGATCAGGCAACGATGCGAATGCCCTCCGGGCTTTACTGAAAACGAACAAGTGGAATAACACAATGTATTTTGGGATCACTGTTAAAGCACTACTATCATACTGTGTCGCCATACTGAGCATTGCACTGGCCCCGCTTGCGGTGGCGGATATCACATCCGAAGCAGATGCGATCAATATTGCAGGCAAACAACGCATGTACACACAACGCATGCTGAAAGACTACGTCCTTATCGGCTTAAATGTTCGTAAGCGTAAGGCGCAAGATGAACTAGATGATGCGATATCTAACTTTGAAGGGAATCTGTCTCAGCTAGAGACGTATATTCAAAAGTCTGGTACTCAACTTGATCTCTCCGAGATTCAGCAGCGTTGGCAAAACCTAAAACCTGCGTATCAAAAAACACCTGACAAGAAAGCTGTGGAAACACTGCGTAAAGATACGGAGCAGCTCCTGAAGGCAAGCCATGAAGCCGTTTTATCCTTACAGGCCCACGCCAAAAGCGCACCAGGTCGTTTAGTAAACCTATCCGGCCGCCAGCGTATGCTGAGCCAACGAATCGCAGCTCTCTACGGCCTTCGTATCTGGCTGAACTCAGATCAGTATGTATCGCTCTACGAACAAGCATCAACCGAAATCGACAGCAGTCTGAACCAATTAAGTGCAGAAAAAAGCAACACGTCGGAAATCAATTCAAAACTCAAAAAAGCCCGTCGCCAGTACAAGCGCCTGATCACCTCTGCTAATACAGATAAAGACGCAACAGCATTAGTCGCACGCTCAGCTGAAAAGATGTTTGATAAAATGAACGAAATTACCAGCCTCTATGCGGCCGAAGCTTCCAAATAAGAATCAGATTTTGTGTCAGGATAGTTGCGGGCAATCTACCTACAATGATCCTGACATACCTCACTCTTTTATCCTCAGTATCGACTGATAGATCAGCAGTGATGTCGCTTGTTCGTATCGATCCTCAAACGTCCTGAAGACAGTCGGCCTATGAGCCCCCCTTTCGCTTCAAACCACTCCTAGTCAGCTCCATTGCATATAAAAGCCTATAAATCGTATTGGACACGAAACGCCCTCACCATAAGTTCGTTTTAATTGATCTGCATCAACTAAATCAAAACAGGCATATCGAACATTCATAAGAACAAATAATAACCTTTAATATCAATAGGTTAAAAACGAATAGTCATCTTAACCATCTCAGAAATGAATCCAATATCTCCTGAAAACAACAGATCTAACGTAGCCCATTCCGTTTGAATCCACTAGTATCAATAGCTTCTTGAATGACTCATACAGGTTTCTGTAGTTCTGAACGCTGCTGCCTGTTTATGGAATGGAATTTGAAAATAGAGCATGGCCGCATACAGGGGTAGATCACCACAATGATGTACGAGTCACCTTATTTTGCCTTGGCAAATAATGCTGCTTTGCTACTCGCAATGGGGGCAATCTACGATGCGCTGATTCTTTCCTCCCGCGCTCGCATTCCCTATAAGTCCCATATTGGTGGTGTCGCTCTTGGTCTGATTGCTATCGCAATTATGGCAACTCCGATGGAGATCGATGAGGGTGTCATTATCGACAGCCGCTCGGTACTGCTGTCAGCAACCGGCCTGTTCTTTGGCTCAATTCCTACAGCGATCGCCGTGCTCTGCAGCGTTCTATTCAGACTCTACGAAGGCGGTCAGGGTGCCCTTGCCGGCATCGTCTTTATTTTCACATCTGCGGGCTTAGGCCTGCTCTGGCGTCACCTTCGTAAGCAGTCAGACCAACAACTGAGATGGCCAGAGCTTTATCTCTTTGGCTTGGTTGTTCATTTCACCATGCTGATGGTGATGGGGATTTTTTTGCCGGAAGCAATCGCTTACAAAGTAACAACCGCCGTTGCATACCCGGTATTGCTTATCTATCCGGTAGTGACAGTATTACTCTGCATGGGGCTTGGCCACCAGCGTCTGCGAAAAGAAACAGAGCAGGCGCTGCGCATCAGCGAATCCATAAA
>NZ_JBFGYC010000403.1:0-3800 GCF_041587635.1 Pontibacterium sp.
AGTGCAGGGATGAAGTCACCCGGATAGATGACTTTACCGTCTACCACCAGTCGCACCAGCGCTTCGTAATAAGCGATCTGGTTTGTTGGTATGTGATAGATCGGCTGGAAGTGCAGGATAAGGTTGTCCTGTGTGATCGCTTGTTGTACTGCATGCAGCCACTGCATACTGGATTTTACATCGTCACTTTCTTTGTCTTGCTCTGTGTAACTGTGCACATAATTACGGCCATTGCGTTTGGCGACGTAGAGCGCAATATCCGCTTGCTGCAGGTAGAGCTGCGCATTGTCGGTTGAACCGTCGATCAGACACATGCCAATACTGCAGCTGATCTTATAAATCTGATCACCAAAACTGTATTGATCCATTGCGACCAGTTCGCACAAGTCCTCGGCGATGTAGTGCGCCTGATCCAGATCAGTATCCATCAGAATGACGGTGAATTCGTCACCACCAATACGGCAGAGACGATCTGTGTCGCGCAGGCGGTGGCGTAGTTTACCGGCCACGTCTTCTAATACGTAGTCGCCCTGATTATGGCCCTGAGTGTCGTTGATCGCTTTAAAGTGATCAAGATCGATATAAAGCAGTGTGTGCACTGAACCATTACTGAGGGCCATGGCTGAGGTACGGGCTAATTCGGTATCAAAGAAGTGTCTGTTGTACAGGCCCGTTAGCGAATCGTGCATCGCCAGATGTTCCAACCGCTGTTCAGCAAGCTTACGGGCGGATATATCATCGATCGATACGGAAATCGCGATCATATCGTTATCGCGAATAATACGATTCAGGCGTGCTTCAACCCAAGCCCCCTGACTGAATTGGCTGCTGAGTTTAAACTCCAGCCGCGTACGTATACATTTACGTTGAATAATGTCGTTGATTGCATGTTCGACCTCATTCGAAAACGTATGGTTTTCACGGCAGGCAAATCCAGAGAGCTTCTGGCCTAAAGTCTCTTTTTCCGTCAGGCCGGTCATCAGTTTCCAGGCCTGATTTAAGAATACGATCTGACCGTTAGAGTCGAGCTCCAATACCGCTGTGGTCAGGTTGTTCAGAATCCTTTTATGTTCACGTGCCTGGCTATCGAGCGCGTTTTCGTTGCGGCGCAGAGATTCGATCGTTTGGGCAAACTGTTCGTTACTGACCAGAAAGTCCTCGCGGCGGGAGGCGATCTCGCACACTTTGCGTAGCTGGGCATTGCGGAAGGGTTTGCTGATAAAGTCAGAAGCACCCTTGAGCATCAGCTCTTCGGCAAGATCCATCGTACCGTGCGCGGTCATAATCACGATGGTCTGATCGGGTTTTTCGTCGAGGATCTTTTCCATCACCTCTGGGCCAGACATACCCGGTAACATCACATCCAGAAGGATAATCGGGTGCTGTTTTTGCCGCCAGAGTTCCAGTCCGCTAGGGCCATCTTCCGCTATATCGACCTCAAAGCGGCCGCGTAGAATACGTTGGATCAGTGTCGATGTGTCTTCTGAATCTTCAATGGCCAGTATACTGGCATGGCGATATTGGTGTGATTCAGCGAGGGATTCACTTAACAGTTCTTTGAGCTGTTCGTGCTGGGTATAAGGTATCAGGTGATCAATGTCGAATTCACGCGCGGTGGTTTCGGCAATACGTTTACACCAAGTAGAGGCGACGATGATGAACGGTGTGAGTTCGCTGCAGCTAAACACGCCGGAGCGCACCATACGCGCGAGACGCCAGCCATCCAGTCCGTCGATATAGATATCGCTGACAACGCAGCGGATATCCTGTGTCTTCAACAATCCAGCAGCCATGGCACCGCTATCTGCCTCAATAACACTGTATTGAGTGTTTGCAGTAATAAAGCGCGCTAGATGTGAACGTTGCTCTTCGTTGCCATTTACCAGCAACAGATATGGTGAGCCAGTCATCCTGTGACATCCTAAAAAAACTAAAGACAGACACCCGTTTTGGTCAGATAACCGAGAGTCATGTTTTCACCCTTTAGAGTATGAGCATACCACTAAAAACGTGAATATCTTTGCCTTCGAATTCAAGCTATTTAGGTACAACTTTGCTAGGGGAACGCAGCCAACTCCAGATTAACAAAAAAAAGCAAAAATGGTAATCGCTGTGTTTAAAACTATTGTTTGAATCTTGTTCTGTTGTATCGCTAAGTCTTTCTGACCCGGGTGTTCGTGCGAGGAAATATAGGCAGGATACGTGCGTTTTGCGAATAACTATTAAAAAACCGGCGTACGCAGCGCGTACCCCGGCAAAAGGTAACGTGATGATGTGAACCTGAGCTTTATCGACCGGATGCGCGCAGGTTCTGTACCGTAAAGGTACGCTGTGGGCTCAGCTTAGGATCAAGCTGGCCTTTAAACTGGCCAGTTGTGCAGTGTGTTGCCTGCATATCGACCATGGAAAACGCGTCATCAATCGACACGCCACTGCCTTTGTTTGCTGGCAGGTGGTGATCGGGATGAGACTGTCCAATGGTGAACACTTTCCACAAATCGCCTTTACGGTCGTAGGCGTTGGTGCGTGGTACCGCGTAAGTCTGTGCATCGATAAAGTGCACGCGCTTACTCAGCGGATGGTTAGTATCGACTGGAATGGATTCGACTTCATACACTTTACGCAACTGCCAGCTGACATTCGGGAAGCAGCCGCCTTTACCCGTGAAGCTCACCACCTGATAACCTTCGTCATCTTTATGGGTCTCAGCGTCCAGCGGCTGATCATTGTGGTTGTAGTAAGGCATCAACAGGTGCCGAGTACCTTTATACGACCAGTTCATGTCGCTGATACGGCCGTTGTAACCCTCGAAATCCTCGATCATCAGATCGGAACCCAGGAACGCATCGGTCACCTGACCGGTGGAAAGGCGACGTACACGGCGCTGGAATCCCAGATACAGGTACGCATTGTCACGCTTAAGGTCGTCCTCGTAGCGGTGGATCAGCAGCTGCGTGTTTTTCACATCAAACGGCTCTAATACACGTACGTAGATGCCTCGGAACAAGTTAGATGGGTTCTGTGCAACATCCGGCTGCGGGTCATGGCGTACACGGTGTTTATAGTTCAGGAAGTGGAAGTTGAACTTGATGTTACGCTCGATTTTACCGGAATTCATATCGCGGAATTTCCAGTAGAACGGATATACCGCCCCGGTATCACCCCAGTTGTAACCGTACTTATAGTTCCACGCCAGCTTTTCACCGGCACGGGGATCATCCATTTTAGGGTCTTCTGGAAAAGGACGGCCCGCCACAAAACCATTAATCTGGCCGGGTTCATCGCCCAGTGAGGTGGTGTTCAGGTTTTTGCGTGAGGCCTCGACATAATTTTCATGCAGATCAAACGAGGTGGTTTCACCGATACGGATCTCGTAATCCCCGTTTTTAATGAACTGATACATTGCAGGGTCAAGTGCGTCTTTAACAGTATCAACGTTGGCGCTGTTGATCGTCATGCCTGCTGTCAGGCCAGCCACCTCAGGTGCGCCATTTTTGTATGGGTAGAAGGAGTTTTCGACATCCTCCAAAGTGGCCGCCAATACTGGGCCAGAGAGTGCAACCGCGACAGCTGCGCTGAGCATTTTCTTAAACATTTTATTATCCTTTTATTTCTTATTCTGAGCTGCTTAAAAGCGATACTGAATAGACAATTGGTATTCATCTTCTTCATTAGCCATACCCAGGATGCCGGTTTTGAAGCGTCCGGTTGGCTCAAATCCACCCAGACCAGCTGATCCGGACATGCCACCTGCATGCTCCGGTGCACCGGTATACGCGGTGAATGGGTTGTATGGGTTA
>NZ_JBFGYC010000404.1:0-3798 GCF_041587635.1 Pontibacterium sp.
CGGTATGGACCGCAAACTTCGTTTTGATGGATTACGGTTCAGGTGCAGTGATGTCTGTTCCGGGTCATGATCAGCGCGATTACGAATTTGCCGCTAAATATGGCTTGGAGATCAAACAGGTAATCAAGCCTGTTGATGCTTCTATCGAAGTGGATCTGGATAAAGAAGCTTACACAGAAAAAGGCATTTTGGTGAACTCCGGTGATTTCGATCATCTGGAATTCGATATGGCTTTCAAAGCGATCGCTGCTGAACTGGAAGCAAAAGGCAAAGGCAAAGTTACCGTTAACTATCGCCTGCGCGACTGGGGCGTATCCCGTCAGCGCTACTGGGGTACACCAATCCCAGTCGTAAACTGCAACAGCTGCGGTTCCGTTCCTGTCCCTGAAGATCAGCTGCCAGTAACCCTGCCTGAAGATGTTCAGTTTGATGGTGTCGGCTCTCCGATCAAAAAAATGGAAAGCTTCATCAACACCACCTGCCCTAAATGTGGCGGAGCAGCAGAACGTGAAACCGACACGTTTGATACCTTTATGGAATCGTCCTGGTACTACGCGCGTTACGCGAGCCGCCTGAGCGAAAACCAGATGCTGGAACCGGAAAAAGCCAATTACTGGCTGCCGGTTGATCAGTACATTGGTGGTATCGAGCACGCGATTCTGCACCTGCTGTACTCCCGTTTCTTCCATAAACTGATGCGTGATCAGGGCTTAGTCGATTCCGACGAACCGTTCAAGCGCCTGCTGTGTCAGGGTATGGTTCTGGCAGATACCTACTACCGCGAAGGTGAGAATGGCGGCCAGGAGTGGATCTCCCCAACCGACGTTCAGGTAGAAACCGATGACAAAGGCCGTTTTGTTAGCGCAACCCTGAAGTCAGACGGAGAGCCCGTGCTTTCTGCGGGCGTATCCAAGATGTCCAAATCGAAAAACAACGGCATCGACCCTCAGATCATGATCGATAAATACGGTGCAGACACCGTACGCCTGTTCATGATGTTCGCAGCACCTCCGGAGCAGTCTCTGGAATGGTCTGATTCCGGTGTTGATGGTGCGCATCGCTTCCTTAAACGTCTGTGGAAGCAAGCGTTTGATCACCTGCAAGCAGGCGGGGATATTGTCGCGCTGGATACTTCTGCGCTGACAGATGACCAGCAGGCATTGCGCCGTAAAGTGCACGAAACCATCCAGAAAGTTTCCGATGACGTAGAGCGCCGCCAGACGTTCAACACGGCAATTGCGGCTGTGATGGAACTGTCCAACGCTATCAGCAAGTTTGTTGATGTCAGCGAACAGGGTCGCGCGGTATCTCAGGAAGCACTGCAAACTGCCGTTCAGCTGCTGGCTCCTATCGTGCCACACATTACGCACGAGCTTTGGACGGCTCTGGGTCAGGAAGGTGATATCCTGACTGCACCTTGGCCACAGGTTGACGAAAGCGCACTCGTACGTACATCTATCGAGATGGTCGTACAGGTGAACGGCAAAGTCCGCGCGAAGATCAACGTTGCCGCAGACGCCGATAAGGATGTCATCCTGCACACTGCACTGGCTGAAGAAAACGTTCAGAAACATATGGCCGACAAAAGTATCCGCAAGCAGATTGTGGTACCGGGCAAACTGGTTAACATCGTCGTTGGATAACACCGGATAAAGGAGCATCCTCTATGGCCGTGCAACTGAACTCTAAGCCGCTGCTGGCAGTTATGCTGGCGTTTACCCTATCGCTGCTGTCTGCCTGCGGGTTTCACTTGCGCGGTGCAGTGGATGTATCCGCCGATAAGGCACAACTGAGCCTGCAAACAGATCGCGCGAACGATCGTCTGAGTCGCGCTTTGAAGCGCGGCCTGCAGGATAACGGTATTCAGCTGGTGGCAAATGCCCCGTACAACCTGAAGGTTCATAAGTCTGTATTCAAACGCGACTCGGTCTCTCTCGACAGCAGCGCGCGTGTTGATGAGTACTCACTAACACTGAAGGTTGAGTATGAACTACGCTCTCTGAAAAACGACTTGGTCAAAAACGAGTCAGCGATCACCGAACGTGTTTACACTTACGATGCAGATGCCGCCGCCGCCAAGGATGAGCAGGAGTCACTGCTTCGCGACGAAATGTACGACGCGATGGCAACCCGCATTATCCGCAGTTACCTGGCATTTGATAGCAACAAATGAAAGTAAAACAGGAGCAGCTCGCCAGCCGCCTGAAAGGTGAGGTCCAACCGGCTTATCTGATCACGGGTGACGAGCCGCTTCTTTCCGAAGAAAGCTGCGATCTGTTGCGCGGCTACTTTAAACAACAGGGGTTTACCGAGCGTGAAGTACTCCATGTAGAATCCGGCTTTAAATGGGAATATCTACTGGAATGCGCCAACGCTCTGTCTCTGTTCGCTGAACGGAAGATCATCGAACTGCGTCTTGGCAGCAGTAAGCTGAACAAGCAATCGAGTGAAATTCTTCGCCAGTATCTGAATTCCCCCTCCCCGGACAACGTATTACTGCTTGTCGCCAACAAACTCGATGGGGCGAGTAAGAAATCCGCCTGGTTCAAAGCCATTGATCAAAAAGGCGTGATTGTTGAACTTTGGCCAATCGAACCCAATCAGTTACCCACCTGGATCCGACAACGCGCAGCCCAAATAGGCCTGCAATTGGAAGATGATGCCGTCAGCTTGCTGGTTGATCGTATCGAAGGCAATCTGTTAGCGGCTAAGCAGGAATTACAAAAACTCCTGTTGCTCTACCCGGATAAACCGGTCACCGCTGACGATGTTATTGATGCGGTCACGGACAGCTCCCGCTACGATATTTATGGCCTGACAGAAGCCGTTTTATTAGGCCAGGCAGAGCGCAGCCATAAAATCCTGCAAGTCTTGCATCAGGACGGTACTGAAGCCGCCATTGTCCTCTGGGCTCTGGTCAGAGAGATTCGTGCACTCTATAACATCCAGCTTGGACAGGCATCAGGCATGAGCTTTGATGCGTTGTGTCAGCGCGAGAAGATCTGGGGAAAGCGCAAGCCACAGTTAGGACGCGCTGCTCAGAGACTTCGTCAATCCACCCTGGAAAAACTACTCTCCGACTGCGGACAGGTGGATCGCATCGTTAAAGGCGCTGAACGGGGCGACCCGTGGGTTAACCTGGCCAGTATCTGTTTTACACTTGCCGGTATCACTCTACCTATTTCTTAACTATCATGTACTTCAAATGCGCAATATTGTGCACTCTGGATAGCAAAGGAAGGGCTTCCCATGCGATTGACTGCATTGATCGTGGCCTGCCTGAGCCTGGCCACAACAGGCTGTGAAAAAAAATTCGACCCCACTCGCCTGAAAGACGGTAAATCCCTCTACGATTACTACTGTATTAGCTGCCATCAGAATCAGGGACTTGGGCCTTATCTGGAAAATTTACCGATTACCGATAAAAGCCTTAAAGACTACGAAATCATGCTGGTCATTAAATATGGTTACAACAGCGAACACTCAATGCCAACGTTCGATAACCTGAGTGCTGACCAAGCCGAAGCGGTTGCATCCTATATGGTTAAAAAGCGCCGAGAGCAACAAACTAACTAACCATACAAAAATTCCCTGCGGGTAGTATTTGATCACTTGATGATACTGCCCATAACATGCCGCACCAAGCGACTTACCCTTAGCTTATCCACAATTTAACCCCCAGATTTCCGGTATAACTTAAGTGAGTTTTTTGTTGATAAGCTGAGCTGGTCGCTATAATTTTTTCAATATTTTTATTGACAAACAGCACTTCCAAAAAAGTTAATCACACTGTTCAGA
>NZ_JBFGYC010000405.1:0-3798 GCF_041587635.1 Pontibacterium sp.
AACCCAACCTTTATCTGTTTTTATTCTAATTTTAACTTGTTTTTTGCGTCTATCATATTTGGAATTGCGAATTGTGATGATGACACATTTATCATACATGTCTGGATCAACATCTGCTTGCTTGATAGTTCTCTAGTCTTTATCAGGCTCAACTCTGTATTTTCACACTCCAGTTGAACTGTAAAAGCCACGTTACACAACCGCCTGATTCGGGAGGATATTATGAAACGTTCAATATCTACTTGTAGAGTATTGACGTTAACACTGATTACAGTGCTTAGCAGCACCCAGTCTTACGCCCTCTCTATTCAGCCAGAACGACCATATTACGGGCACTTCAGCGTGATACCCCTGTTATCCGTACAGAATCACTTTCAACCACTATCTGATGCGCCTTCCAACGTAGATATTGAGCCCGTCCATGACGAGCTTAGTTCCGAACAACGAGAAGCGCAGAAATCACGTAAGGCCTTAGATATGCGAAATTTTTATCTGAGGCTGCTTATATTGAAAGGACGCGGGAACTGACATGACAGTATCAGCCCATCATAGTGTAAAGCCCGCTTAACGGATGAAAACTACTCAAGCCCGTTTGTTCGCGATGCCGACATCGCTTCACTAAACTGAATATACACTGAACACCCGCCCTGACACGTACAACCCCATTTTTAGAAGGTGGATCAGGTATGAATACCTTGCGGAGAAAACAAAAAGGTTTAGCGACCATTGAATATGCGCTTGCCGGCGTACTGGTTGCAGCCGTTGTCGTCGTTAGTTTCCAATCCCTCGGAAATACGGTAACAGGCAATATTGATAATCTTTCGATTGCAATGAACGGCGGTGCCCAGACCACTTCTAATGGAGATGGCGGCAATTCATCGACAACTACCAGCTCATCTACAGGTTCGAGCAGCAGCTCGCCAGATAGCGGTAACAGCGGTTCAGGCAACTCCAGTGATACAGCATCCAGCAATGCTGGCGGTAGCACAGGAGACAATGGTGGATCTACAAGTGACACAGGAGGGTTCTCTGGCGGCAACGGAGACTCTTCAAGTAGTGCTGATGGATTTGCAGGCGGCAGCGGCGGCTCTTCTAGTAGCGCTGACGGATTTGCAGGCGGTAGTGGCGGCACTACAGGTAGCACAGGTGGATTTGCAGGCGGTAACGGTGGCTCTACAAACGGCACAGGTGGATTTGCAGGCGGCAACGGGGGCTCTACAAGCGGCACAGGCGGGTTCGCAGACGGTAACGGCGGCTCTACAAACGGCACTGGCGGTTTTGCAGGCGGTAACGGTGGCTCTACAAACGGCACAGGCGGGTTCGCAGATGGTAACGGGGGCTCCACAAACGGCACAGGCGGGTTCGCAGATGGTAACGGGGGCTCCACAAACGGCACAGGCGGGTTCGCAGGTGGCCACGGTGGCTCCGCAAGTGACACAGGCGGCTTCACAGATAGCAACGGTGGTGGCATAGCAAGTACGGGCGCTTTAGGTTCCACCGCAGCGGGTATTGAAAGCGAGAGTGATTCCAATAGTGTTGCAGCCAAGAGCCAGTTAGCTGACTCCAATTCCAATGCAGCGGCTTCATCGGGTAACGCGTTGTCTTTGGCGTCTAATAGTTCAGGCTCTACAACGCACAAGACCGCAAAATCAGCATCTATGGGGCCTGAACCGGAAGGAGAACTGGGTACGACGTTCTGGTTATTATTACTTGGACTATTCCCGCTTTTCTGGTGGCTTCTATCCAAACTCATTCGTAACGATGATCGACAACAACCACGTAGCCGACGTCATATTGCAGCCTAGGCTTGTATTCATTCCTCAGCTGATAAAAACTTCTTGAGCCTCTGTTCGAAACGCCTCCGAACAGAGGCTTTCCCGTTTAATTGGACAGAGAATTCAGTGATGAAACGCGTCTTAGGTATATTGTTTGCCATACTAATCCCCCTTCACGTACATGCTACTGAGGAGTGGTTATCCCCACTAAACACCAACCACCCCGATGTTGGTAAAGTTTACGATTTGCGGACACAAGAAGCCGTTAAGCCTCAATCATTTCTGGCTGCACTGAAGAATCATGATGTCATCTTAATTGGCGAAAAGCATGACAACCCCGATCACCATCGCCTGGAACTGATCATACTGAGCACATTAATGAATGCTTCGGACAAACCCGCGGTCATTCTTGAAATGCTTGACGATAGCCAGTCTAAAGCCACGACCACTATCCAGGCTTCGGATTCCGACGACCAACTTCAAGCAACACTTAACTGGAACGAACAAGGCTGGCCTTGGGAGCACTATGGGCCTATCGTTCGCCAAATCCTTTCTGAAGACGCAACACTTGTGGTGGGCAACATCTCGCGCAGTAAGATTAAAAGCATCTACAAAGACGGCACAGAGGCTTTAATCACAGATTCGCGGTTTAAGACAGCGCTTGAAATGAGCAGTAAGGTCCGCGCATCACTTCTGGACGATATTTACGAACAGCACTGTGAAATGATGCCCCGAGAACGTTTATCGCCCATGGTAAATATCCAATTGGCACGGGATGCATATATGGCGGCAGCGATTGATGGCGTAAAATCGTCGCAGACTATCCTCATTGCGGGAGGTTACCATGTCCGCAAAGATACGGCCGTCCCCCTGCATCTGCGTCTGAGAAAAAGCAACAAACAACCACTAGTAGTCATGCTGCAAGAAGTTGATCCAACGTTACAGAACGATCCGAATGCTCTCCATAGCATGAAACTTCAGGCGGACTATGTTTGGTTTACTCCTCGATTCACTGATCGTGACTACTGTAAAGATCTTAAAACGAGTCAGAAATAAATAGCCGTTGCTGAGTGCTTTAATTAGGCTGACCGAGCAAATGCTTTTAAACACAGAAATATCAGACCAAGAGAACAAATTACGAAATACTTCGTATTGCTCTGATACTACTTTAGGTCCTTAATTAACCTTAACTGTTACGGTTTTTCCAGCGAAAGAGCCGACAACAGGCGGGCTTCCTGATCAAAGCCGAAAATCAGGAAATTCGGAGAGCAAGGATGCTCCAGAGCTCCACATGAGCAGATACAGAATACATATTACGATTTTCTACAGTGAAGAGTTGTTCAAAGCCGAAAGACAATTCCTTACTGTCTCGATCCTAAGGGCACGTTATTCGTGCCCTTTCTTATTTCTACCCTCCTCTTACAGTTTTTCTTACAAGTACTGACTAACTATCAGGTAATACTTCTGACACATCTGTATGTGTTTTTTATTCATCATTTCAAACAAGCATAAAAAACACAGGAACCCGAAGGTTCCTGCGAACTCCAGCATGAGAAATCGCTAGACAGCCAAGGTGACAAGAAAAAGAGGGCTGCCGCCAGTATGATGGCCAGCAGCAACGAGGGGGAAAACGAGAAAGGATTACTTGTTGATATTCAGGGTCTGAGGCACGGTATATTCCAGCAGTCCTTCCTGCCCGAACTCCACACCAAAGCCAGACATTTTACAGCCGCCAAACGGAGCATGAGGAAGCACTTCAGCATGACCATTAATCCATGCAGTTCCACACTCCAGACGTTGTGCAATCTTCTGAGCGCCTTCAATGTCAGAGGACCAAACAGAACCACCCAGCCCCACATCGCAGCTGTTCGCCCGCTCTACCGCATCATCGACGTCGCTATAACGTATCACCGGCAGTGTTGGTCCAAACTGCTCCTCAGTCACAATACGCATATCATCGGTAACGTTGGCGACAATGGTAGGTGGATAGAAGAAACCTTTACCTTCTAACGGCTGACCACCG
>NZ_JBFGYC010000406.1:0-3787 GCF_041587635.1 Pontibacterium sp.
ACAAGATTAGATTTTCGGACCAGCGCCGCAACTGGACCCGCAATCACGTGGATGTTGCCGCGAAGGCCTATCACCGTCTCTGGGCATCCCCTCTCTCTACGTTTATGACACTGGCCGTACTGGCGATTGCACTGGCGTTGCCGGGTGCGTTACTCGCGGGTCTGAAGAACTTGCAGGAATTGAGTGCGAACTGGGGCGCAGAACCGCGTATATCGTTGTACCTGCATACCGAAGTGCAAAATGACAAAGCAGAACAATTGAGCCGTGAATTGTTATTGCGCAATGATCTGGCAGCGGTTGAACTGATCAGCCGTGATCAGGGATTGCTGGAGTTCCGCCAGAGTACGGGTCTGGAAGATGTCTTACAGTATCTATCGGATAACCCACTCCCTACCGTGATTGTTGTCTTACCGTTAGACAAAAGCGCCACGGCGTTACCGATCTTACGTGAGAAGCTGGCAGCAATGCCGGAAGTTGATGAAGCGGTGCTGGATATGGAATGGGTGCAGCGCCTGTCAGCCTTTGTCGCTGTATCTGAACGCGGTGTTCTGGTGTTTGGTACGTTGCTGGCCTTTGCGGTGTTGATGGTGGTGGGTAATACCATTCGTTTGCTGATCGAAAATCGTCGCGATGAAATTGTCGTCGCCAAGCTGGTGGGTGCTACCAATGCCTGGGTGAGGCGTCCGTTTCTCTACACCGGCGCATGGTTTGGTCTGCTGGGTGGCGTGATTGCCTGGGTGTTAATTCAGGTGAGTCTGCTGCTATTGGAACCGCCGGTTGAGCGCCTTGCTGAGCTGTACGAGAGCCAGTTCGAGATCAGTGGGCTGGGTTGGCAGGGATCTATCCTGCTGATTCTGGTGAGTACATTGCTGGGGCTGGCCGGGTCGTGGCTGGCTGTGGGCCGACATTTACGCGAGGTTGAACCGCGGTAACTAAAGCCCTCTGGTATGCGGTTTACCCCCTGTTTTTGCCATCATTCGGCCATTGTTGCATTTGCCGAACGCAGATTTGCTTGATTTATCTTCATATGAGGCGAATCTGCGCCTTCAGTGCCTTGTAATCTGTATGCATCCCCGCTAATTTACACTGTTCTTTTCGGGCGCATTTGCCCGTGTTGGAACTAAATCCTGCTAGGCGGGTCATATTGGCGAGTTTATTTTCGTCATATGCTATGAGGTCAAAATAAGTTGAGCAAAAGCTTACAAGTCATCACAAACCTCTCTCCGGGTCAGAATCTGGATGCATATGTGCAGTCGGTCAGCTCGATCGCTGTGCTGAGCGTAGAAGAGGAACGTAAACTGGCGGATCGTCTGTTTTACGAAGAAGATGTGGAAGCAGCCCGTCAGCTGGTTATGTCCCATCTGCGATTTGTTGTGCATGTGGCGAGATCTTATTCCGGTTATGGTTTGCCACTGGGCGATCTGATTCAGGAAGGTAACGTGGGCCTGATGAAAGCGGTACGCCGTTTTGATCCGACCATGGGTGTGCGTCTGGTGTCATTCGCCGTGCATTGGATCAAAGCTGAAATGCACGAGTTTATCCTGCGAAACTGGCGTATCGTAAAAGTGGCGACCACTAAAGCACAGCGTAAGCTGTTCTTTAACCTGCGTTCCATGAAGAAAGGCCTGACCTGGATGACCAATGACGAAGTCGATGCTGTGGCTTCTGATCTGGGCGTTGAAGCTAAAGCTGTGCGTGAGATGGAAGGACGTCTGGCGGCGCGTGACTCGGCGTTTGATGCGCCGGTTGCCGATGATGATGAAACACCTGCCTACGCACCGGCTAACTATCTCGAAGACTTGAGCGCAGACCCTGCGTCTCAGGTTGAAGATGCCAACTGGAAAGCGGACTCTGAACAGCGTCTGATGGCGGCAATGAAACAGCTGGATGACCGTAGTCAGGACATCCTGATTCAGCGCTGGTTGCACGAAGAGAAAGCAACCTTGCATGAGCTGGCCGCGAAATATCAGGTCTCTGCTGAACGTATTCGTCAGCTTGAAAAGAACGCTATGAAGAAGATCCGAACCTCTCTGGAGGCGTAAAGCGGCGCAGTTGCCCAACGGATCATCGAAGAGTCGCTAACACGCGGCTCTTTTTGTATCTGCCCGTTACGTTTTGTCCGCTATCCCGCGTGATTTCAAATCAAGACGACCCCCAACGCTTTGCGCTATAATCCCGCATCACGAGTATCAGAGACAGAACATGCCTGCATCCATCTTTCTGTTTATTGCCGCCTGTAGCGGATTTATCGCCGTTGCACTGGGAGCCTTTGGTGCTCACGGTCTGAAAGGCCGGTTGGCACCGTACCTGATGGATGTGTTCCAGACCGGCGTGCAGTACCAGTTCTACCATACATTGGCATTGTTGCTGGTGGCGGTACTGGTGTTGCATCAGAACGGGCGGGCTCTGCGGATTGCAGGCTGGAGCTTCACGCTGGGTATGATTCTGTTCTCCGGCAGTCTTTATTTGCTGGCCTTAACCGGCACGCATTGGCTGGGTGCGGTGACCCCTGTTGGCGGTCTGGCGTTCCTGACCGGCTGGGCTGCACTGGCATATTCAGCACTACAACTGAGCAGGAATCCGAACAATGCAGATTAATCTCAACGGTGAATCTCTGGATGTACGCGACGGTGCATCACTGATCGATCTGGTCGAGCAGCTGGGTCTGACCGGCAAACGCATCGCCATCGAGCTCAATATGGAGATCATCCCGCGTAGCGAGCATCCTTCTACGATGCTGGCGCAGAATGACACTGTAGAAATTGTAAATGCGATTGGTGGTGGTTGATCGGTTCAGCCTCATTTATACGCACGCGACAACAGCCATACGATAACGATAAACCTGGGAACATTAAGATGTCAGAGCAAGCGAAAGACGCATTAGTAATTGCCGGCAAGAGCTACAACTCCCGTCTGCTGGTAGGTACCGGCAAATATAAAGATCTGGATGAGACCCGCGAAGCGATTGAAGCCAGTGGCGCTGAGATTGTGACGGTTGCGGTGCGCCGCACGAACATCGGTCAGAACCCGGATGAGCCTAACCTGCTGGACGTTATCACCCCGGATAAATACACCATCCTGCCAAATACCGCAGGCTGCTATACGGCTGATGATGCGGTACGTACCTGTCGTCTGGCACGTGAACTGATGGACGGTCATGATCTGGTTAAGCTGGAAGTATTAGGCGATCAGAAGACGCTGTACCCGAATATGGTTGAAACCATCAAAGCGACTGAAACACTGGTCAAAGATGGCTTCAAAGTGATGGTGTACTGCAACGACGATCCAATCGTTGCCAAGCAGCTTGAAGAGATGGGCTGTGTGGCCGTTATGCCACTGGGCTCCCTGATCGGTTCCGGTCTGGGTATCCTGAACCCGCATAACATCAAAATCATCATGGAAACCGCTCAGGTTCCGGTACTGGTTGATGCCGGTGTTGGTACCGCTTCTGACGCGGCTATCGCGATGGAAATGGGCTGTGAAGGTGTACTGATGAACACCGCGATTGCTGCGGCTAACGATCCTGTGCTGATGGCATCTGCCATGTGCAAAGCGATCAAAGCGGGCCGTGAAGCCTTTCTGGCCGGTCGTATGCCGCGTAAGAAGTATGCCAGCGCATCGTCCCCAATGGACGGCCTGATCAAGTAACACCCCTCGGGCAATATCCTCAGGCCCGATGCATCTGTATCGGGCCTTATTATTTGTAAGACAGTATTAGACAGATCCCCATGACCGAAGAACAGAACAGCACCACACCCGAATCTGAAGCGGGCGAAGAAAAGAAATA
>NZ_JBFGYC010000407.1:0-3785 GCF_041587635.1 Pontibacterium sp.
CCATTCAAAAGGGTGGCCACTGCGCAGATGATAGAAGGGTTGCTGCGTCGTTTTACTGCGCTGTTTATCCTGACTGCTCAACGTCAGATAAAGGTGATGTTGTCCGCTGTGTTCGTTGAGTGCTATCTCGAACTCCAGATCCTGACCGGCATGCACGGGATGCACGCGCACGTGTGTCGCGCGGAAACCGCACAAGTTGCGAATGGATAACCACACCGACAGCAGCATCGTCGCGGTCATCAGAAAACAGAGCGTAAAGATCAGATTATTGCTGTAGTTGACGGCCACTAGCATCAGGATCAGTAACATCAGTAAATAACCGATTCCCGCAGCGGTCGGTACAATGCGCCACTGCATCATCGTGGCACCTGAACCTGTTCCAGAATCAGCTCACCGTTACGCAACGGTGAATGACTGCCTTCGGTGTGTTGTAAACGATGACCGGCAACAAAGGGAAACACCACCTGAATATGGGCGGGTAGTAAGTGGTCACTGCCATCCAGCCAGGCCCAGGCCTTAGCGGCGTTTAACAGGCCCAGCCCGGCGCGCGTTGATAAGCCGTTTACAAACAGGCTGCTGTGACGGCTGAACTGCAACAGCTCATACAGATACTCCAGTGCCATGGCGCTGCACTCCACGTCAGCAACTGATTGTTGGTATGCGATCAGATCGTCGGGGCGGATGCTGTATTGGGTCTGTTGCAGGAGCTGTCGACGGGAGACGCCGGAGAGAATGGCCAGCTCGGCATCCTTCACCGGATAGCCCATCTCAATACGGATCAGGAAACGGTCCAATTGGGATTCAGGCAGAGGTGAGGTGCCAATCTGCTCCGCCGGGTTCTGGGTCGCGATGACAAAAAACGGATCGGGTAGTTTACGGGTCTCACCTTCCAGGCTGACCTGCTTCTCCTCCATCGCTTCCAGCAAGGCACTTTGTGTTTTTGGGGTGGCGCGGTTGATCTCATCAGCCAACAGCACCTGGGTGAATACCGGACCGGGCATAAAACGGAAGTTCTGCTGATCCGCTTGATAGATCGACGCACCCAGCAGGTCCGCCGGTAACAGGTCATTGGTAAACTGAACGCGTTTGTAATCCAGCCCCAATACCGCGGCTAACGAGTGTGATAACACGGTTTTACCCATGCCTGGCAGGTCTTCCAGCAGCAGATGTCCGCCTGCCAGCAAGCAGCTGAGCGAGAGTTTGATCTGCAACTCCTTACCCAAAATCAATTGGTTGAGTTGATCAAACACCGGGGCCAGTTCCGGACGAACATTCAGCGAATGGAGACTGTTATGGGATGAGGTATGTAACGCGAGTGAAGTCACAGTAGTGTCCTGTTAGATGGTCGCGGGTCTGCGATAAAAATGGATCGGGTCTGTTTGTGAGTTGTTCTCAGAATCATTTCCGTTTCAGCACGCGGTGAAATGACCATCTATAGTGAGATGAACTGCCGCAATGAATGGAAACGTTGCCGATGGCCTTTCTGACCACCCTGCCGGGGCTGACACTGATCACTAAGTTTTATTCCGCCTATGCGTTATCGCTGGCGTTTATTCTGCAAAGCAGCCTGACGCTGTTACTGGCGTTGGCTGCCTGTACGGTGCATGTGCTGCTGCGCCGGCGAATACACCGGCGGCAGACACTGTCGTCATCAAAGGTTATTTACAAAATTCAGCAATAGCTGACGTTGCTCCCGGGTCAGCTGCATGTAGCTATTTCGCGCCTGTTGCGCTTCGCCGCCGTGCCACAACATGGCTTCCTGAACATTGCGTGCCCGTCCGTCATGCAGAAAGTTGGTATGGCCGTTCACTGTTTCGGTCACACCTATTCCCCACAACGGCGCGGTACGCCATTCGGTTTCCGTCGCCTCGAAGTCACGGCGTCCGCTCAGGCCTTCACCCATGTCATGCAATAACAGATCGGAGTACGGACGAATCAGCTGATTTTCCAGACGGGAGATCTCGTGCTCACCGGTTTGCACCACCGATTTATGGCAGGACTCACAACCAATACTATGGAAGAGTTGTTCACCCTTCTGCACGGCGGGATCATCCATATTGCGGCGGTACACCACGCCCAGTAGCTGCAGATAGGTGGTGATATCTTTGAGCTGATCAGGACGCATCTCAAAATCGAGGCTGTCATGGGCTGCGAGACACGCGGTTTGCTCAGGCTCACAGTTCTGACGGGCTTTATGATTCGTGGCCTGATCGTCATGGCGATATAGGAACAGCTCGTTGTTGATACCCATATCTTTATAGGCGGCGATGGCGGACTGCTGGCGGATATCAAAGGCGTTGGCTTTCCAGGAGAAGCGCCCCATGATCTTGCCGCCGCGCTCCAGATCCCAGACATAGTTCGGCCGCCCGGAGATGCCATCACCATTTTTATCTTCCGGATCAGCCCAGCTCTGTATCGTTGCTTCCGGAATGGCTTCCAGCAGACCTAAGCCAAACACGGGCGGGGCCATGCGCATTTCATAGACGGTATCTTTTGGTAGCGGACCGTAGGCCAGTTCGGAGATCAGAAACTCAGGCTTACGTAACGAATAGGTTTCCCCATCCGGGAACTGACCGATCTCCTCGATCCAGTTCACCCGCACCTTGGCTTCAGGTTTAACACCGTCGATCGCACGGTCCCCCAGCTGAGCACCGTATCCCGGTGGCGACAGCGGTTCACCGTAAGGACCGGTGCCCGGAATGGATACCCGTACAAATCCCCCTTCTATCACCTCATCAGGGCCTTCGGGTGGCTTGGCGCGTCCGTCAGCCTGATGGCAGGCTTCACAGGCATTGTGGTTAAAGATCGGACCGACGCCATCGGCATCGCCACGCCAGCCGCTTGCGACACTGGGTGTAAATGCGCGCTCAAATACGCCATCTCCCCGGTCAAACGCAGCGGATAGTCCCCATGACAGGTTCGGGGCTTCTTGCTCAAACGCCATGCCCTGAGAATGAAAATGGGTCAGGTCACCGCCGGACAGACTTGCTGGCAGTTCCTGCTGCAGATAACTCATATCCGCAGCCCCGTAGCCATCAAAGGGCAGCCACAAGGTTTGATAGGCTTGGTAGGCCAACGCGCCTGATGCGATGACCAGACCCGCAATTCCGGCTTTTAGTATCAGTGAACTGCCGATTCTGGATTGAGCTGCGAGTGTTGCTGTGTGAGATGTATGAGACACGACTCACGCTCCCGCTGTTTGCAGCTGAGCGTTGTCACTGCGGATGGAATTACGTGTAAGCAATGTGCGTAGAAGCGCGAGGAACAGACCAAAGACGCCGAGCCAACCCAGATAACCGATAAGCAGCGCGCTGTACGTGGACTCGGTTTCGATCCAGACGGCAAAGAAGAAATAGGCATACCAGGAACCACCCGCAAAGACCGGGCCCAGCCACATGCTGATCTTGTGGTACTGCATCAGCAATGCGTTGATCACGATGACGGAGAAGATCGTCACACGGATCAGCAATTCAGGGTTGTCCGTCCAGTAAATGAAGTTATGGACGTGATAGTTGTACATCAGGGTGGTGATTTCAGAACATACCACCAGCACCATACCGATACGCAGCACGTTATAGGCGACATGTAGCAGGCGTTTTTCAGCCGGTTCCGTATGGCCTTTGGCCACGACAAAATAGTAGAAGGTGAGTACCAGTGTGGAAACACCCAGGCAGAGGCCTACGGTGTACGTGCGGAAAAGTTGGGATAGGTAAAACAGTTCGAGTTCAGTCATTAGGGATATTCAGTTCTTGTTTGTTCACAGAGATACGCGGAGAGCCAAGACA
>NZ_JBFGYC010000408.1:0-3748 GCF_041587635.1 Pontibacterium sp.
CACTATGGAACATAATGGCGGGATTACCGACGATGACGCAGCGGCGGGTTATGTGCTGTCTTGTTGCTGTGTACCCACCAGTGATGTAGTGATCGAGTATTGATTCATGTTGCTGCAGCGTTTAAAAAGGCCGCTCTGATCGAGAGATAAAGTAGAGATAGTATGGAAGCCGAACAGATAGAGATCGCGGGTTTTCTCAGCCAGTATCCGCCGTTTAACACACTGCCGGAACACACGGTGAACCATATAGCGACTCAGGTCGAGATCTCCTATTACCGGGCGGGTGCCGATATATACCGCTTTGGTGATGAGATACATGATCTTTGCGTGATTCGCAGCGGGGCTGTCGAGATCTATCGGCGTAACGGCGATCTCTACAACCGCTTGAGTGAGGGTGATCTGTTCGGTCAGCTCGGCCTGTTGATGAACAACAAGGTGCGTCTGCCGGCCCGTACGCTGGAAGACTCGCTGATCTACTTTATCCCTGAAGCGCTGTTCACCGAGTTGTGCGATCAGTTCGACGAATTCGCCTATTTCGTGGAGATGGACGACAACAGCCTGCGTCAGGCGGTGTCCAGCAAACAGGAAAATAACGACCTGATGGTGTCGAAGGTTACCACGTTGATCTCGCGTGAGCCGGTGACTATCGATGCCTCTGCCTCAATCAGGCAAGCTGCGCAGAAAATGGCAGAAGAGGCTGTCTCTTCGCTACTAATTTTGCATCAGGATGCTGAAAGTGCGGATGAGGACGAGCCTTTGCTGGCAGGCATCCTCACTGATCGTGATCTGCGTATTCGGGTCGTTGCACCGGGGATCAATCTGGATCAGCCGGTGACGGAGGTGATGACCAGTGGCCCCATCACGCTGGATGATGACGCCTACGTATTTGAAGCGATGCTGACGATGTTGCGCTTTAATCTGCACCATCTGCCGGTGATGGACGGCAAGCGTCCCATCGGTGTGATTGCCACATCTGATATCGTCCGTTACGAATCTCAAAGCAGCTTATATATGGTTAGCACCATTTTGCGTCAGCAGAGTGTTGAGGAGCTCGTACAGCTATCAAAGCAAGTGAACTCCTGCTTCGTACGGATGGTCAACGAGGATGCTAATTCTCATATGATTGGTAGTGCCCTGTCAGTTATCGGGCGCAGCTTCAAGCAGCGCTTGCTGGAACTGGCGGAGGAGAAGTTGGGCGCACCGCCTGTGCCTTATTGCTTTTTGGCACTGGGTTCGATGGCACGGGATGAGCAGCTGATCATTACCGATCAGGATAATGCGCTGATTCTCGATAACCGCTATGACCCTAAGTTGCACGGTCAGTACTTTGAAGAGCTGGCGCAATTTGTCAGCGATGGTCTGGATGCCTGTGGTTATACCTACTGTACCGGTGAGATCATGGCGACCAACCCGCAATGGCGGAAAACCCGGCGTGAATGGGAGGTCTGTTTTGCCGACTGGATCGATAATCCTGATCCGGAGGCGTTATTAAACTGTTCCATCTTCTTTGATCTGGACGGTGTCTGGGGACGTATCGACTGGGCGAAACAGCTGAACACCTTTATCGTGCGTCGTTCCAGTATGTCTCCGCGTTTCCTTGCGTGTCTGGCTCGAAACTCGCTCAGTCGTACGCCGCCACTGGGCTTCTTTAAAGGCTTTGTGATGGAGAAGGACGGGCAACACCGTAACTCAATCAATCTCAAGCGCCGTGGTACGGCTCCCCTGGCTGATCTGATTCGGGTGCATGCATTGGCGGTAGGCTCGACCGCCCGAAATTCATTCGAACGTCTGGATGATGTGATTGATGCGGGTATTCTGCCGCAAGACCGCGGAACCGATCTGCGTGATGCACTGGAGTTTATCTCGATGGTCCGTATTCGCCATCAGGCACTGGATGTGGAGGCGGGAGGTGAGCCGGATAACAATATCGAGCCGGATAATGTATCTGATTTTGAGCGAAGGAACCTGAAAGAGGCGTTTCTGGTGCTCAGCAATGCTCAGCGTTTCCTTAAGTTCCGTTATCCCTACACGCGGAAATAACGATGGCGACTACACCCCTACAGACTGTCGCCGACTGGCCATTACTCTTTCGCGAACTTGCCCTCAGTTCACATGATGAGCGGTTGCAACTCTTCTATGCCGGAGGGTGTCCGGCAGCGGATACGCCGCTGGCCGATGTGCCTTTTGTTGCGTTGGATTTTGAAACCACCGGGTTGGATGCCGAGCATGACGAGATCGTCAGTATCGGTCTGGTACCCTTTGATCTGCAGCGTATTCGGGTACGTGATGCCCGCCACTGGCTACTGACGCCGCGCAAAGAGATGAAAGAGAATTCGGTCGTGATTCACGGCATCACCCATTCTGATATTGATGGTGCTCCGGATCTGCATTCCGTTATGGGGCCGCTGCTGGAGGCGATTGCCGGTCGGGTGGTGGTCGTCCATTACCGGTATATTGAGCGCGAGTTTCTAAATGCGGGTATTGCACGGCGAGTTGGCGAGGGTATTCAGTTTCCGGTGGTCGACACGATGGAGCTGGAAGCGCAGCTTTACCGGAAAGGTTTTTCTTCATTTTGTGGTCGTTTATTCGGGCGCAAACCTGCTTCTATTCGTCTCGGTGATAGCCGCAGCCGCTATGGATTGCCCCATTATGCGCAACATGACGCGATGGTGGATGCGTTAGCCACCGCCGAGTTGTTACAGGCGCAGATTCGCCACCGATACAGTGAAGACACCCCCCTGAGTGAGATCTGGATCTGACCGCAGAGGTCGTATTGTCGCTTTTAGGGGTATAGAAATAGCCAATCTTGCCGACACCTATCTAATAGTGAACGGTTCGAGCGATAGACATCACAGCGCAAATCAACGGAGGATAGGCGCGGGTCATACTCGAGTCAGGATTATCCTGTTGAAAAGTTAGGTAGTGCGTGTGTCGATAAGCGAGAGTGTAGTTTTCAGTGCCGATGAATTGAGTGAGCTCTGTGGTGAGGGTTACTTCAATGTGCTGATGAAAAAGCTCGGCGAACTGCTATCTGCTGATTACACCTTTGTGGCGCGGGTATTGGGTGATAGTCAGGCAGAAACCGTCTCTCTCTGGGGGAAAGGTGAGCTTCACCCCGCGCTTCGATATGACCTTAAAGGCACACCGTGTGAAGACCTGCGTTGTGCAGGGGAGGCCTGCATTCTCAATGGTGTGGTTGAAAGCTACCCTGATGACCACCTTCTGCGAGATATGTCCATCGAGGGGTATATCGGGATCACACTGCAGGATGCCGACGGGCAGGTGATCGGTATTCTATCCGCGTTATTTGAAGCGCCGATTGATGAAACCGATGTTGATCGGATATCCCGCTACTTCAATACCTTTGCGGTCAGGGCATCGCGAGAACTCGAACGCATCAAGTATGAGCACCTTCTGAAAAGCGAGATTGCTCAGCTGCAAGAAAAGAATGACCGTCTTCAAATCGCTCAGCAGGTGTATGATTTTTCCAAAGATGGAATCATTATCACCGATGCAGAGAATCAAATCGTTTATGTAAATGCCTCGCTTGAAGAGATGTCTGGCTTCTCTATGGATGAGCTGGAAGGCAAAAACCCGCGCGTGCTCAGTGCCGGGCAGCAGGGTGGGGAGTTTTATCAGCAGCTATGGCTAGACCTTTCCTCGAAGGGCTATTGGCGAGGCGAATTCCTGAACCGGAGTAAAACCGGTCAGGTCTACCCGGTGTTTACCAGTATTAGCCTGATCCCGG
>NZ_JBFGYC010000409.1:0-3744 GCF_041587635.1 Pontibacterium sp.
ACGAATACGCTCAACCCAATCTCGATCATCAAGGCAATCCAAAACACCGTTGATGGCTTTCGCTGACAATTTGGGTACCTGATCCAACGTTTCCAAATCGGCTGACAACAGAGATTCCAGATTCTTAAAATAGGCAGCTAAACGCTGAGCACCCACCTTCGCAACGCCACTGATACCCATGCGGTCAATAAGTTCGGCGAAGCTGATACCGGCCACCAGATCAGCCGATAAATCTGATTCATCGGTAAACTGAATGCCTTGTCCCAATAAGTCATCCAGTACTGCCGCATTATGCTCATCGGCGAAGAAATGGCTGATTTCACTCGCCACTTCACGACCAATATCCGGTAGCCAAGTCAGAATCTCCGGCAAAACGACGCGGATGCGCGCAAGGCTTCCCAGCTTATTCGCTAACACACGGGCCGTTTCCTCACCCACGTCCGGAATGCCCAGACCATAGATAAAACGAGCTAACGCGACCTGTCGACGCTCAGAGACTGAGTCACACAGTTTTTGCGCCGAAACCTCTGCAAACCCCTCTAACCCCGTCAGCTGCTCTGGTTTCAGCCGATAGAGATCAGCTGGGGAAGCAATTAACTTCAACTCAACCAGCTGCTCAATAATTTTTTCACCCAACCCGTCAATTTCTAACGCTTTACGCGATGCGTAGTGGATAATTGCTTGCTGTACTTGAGCCTGACACGCCAGACGCCCTACGCAACGATAAGCGGCCCCTTCGCTGGTCTGCTCACCGGATTTGGTCCGTTTCACAATCTGTACGCGTTCAACTTCAGAACCACAGACAGGACAACTGGTGGGGATTTCAACCGCTACAGTGCTCTCAGGACGGCGCTCGGTCACCACTTTAACGACTTGTGGAATCACATCGCCCGCACGACGAATCACCACGCTGTCACCGGCACGCAGGTCCAGACGGGCGATTTCATCCATATTATGCAACGTGGCGTTCGACACGGTCACACCTCCAACAAATACCGGTTCCAAGCGCGCAACCGGTGTAATCGCCCCGGTACGGCCGACCTGAAACTCAACATCCCGGACGAGTGTAATCTCTTCTTGCGCAGGAAATTTATGCGCAATCGCCCAGCGTGGCGCTCTGGAAATAAAGCCCAGCTGGCGCTGCTGCTCCAAACTATTGACCTTGAACACAACGCCATCAATTTCATAGGGCAGACCCGCACGCAGCTGCATGATGCGCTGGTAATACTCCAGACACCCCTCTACGCCTTCTACAACATCCAACAGGGCATTGAGCTTGAACCCCCACTCTTTCAACTGGCGTAACACATCGGCATGTTTACCCGGCATCTCACCGCCTTCAACAATACCGATGCTATAGCTGCACATCTCTAAAGGACGCTGGGCTGTAAGCCGGGGGTCAAGTTGACGCAAACTCCCAGCCGCCGCATTGCGGGGATTCACAAACGGCTTACTTCCATCTGCTCGCGCTCTTTCGTTAAGCGCGTCGAATCCTTTTCGTGGCATATAGATTTCACCACGTACTTCCAGGCGTTCGGGATATCCTTCGCCAATTAGTTTTAGTGGTATTGTCGGAATAGTACGGACATTTAACGTAATATCTTCTCCGTTATTTCCATCACCACGCGTGGCCCCCCGCACCAACACCCCGCCTTCGTAGAGCAAACTGATCGCAATACCGTCAAGCTTGGGTTCACAGGCATATTCCAGTGCTTCTTTCCGCTCCAATTCCAACCGATCAACGTTCCTTCGATGAAAGTCACGCATATCTTCTTCATCGAAAGCATTATCTAGTGACAACATTGGCATCTCATGCTGCACCTGAGTGAAAGCATCAAGCGGCACACCACCTACTCGCTGAGTTGGAGAATCGATTGTGACAAGCTCTGGATGCAATTTTTCCAACGATTTAAGTCGTTGAAAAAGGCGGTCATACTCGGCATCAGGTATTTCAGGATTATCCAGAGAGTAGTAACAATCGTTGTGGTGATTGAGCTGCTCACGCAGCGCCAGAATTTCCTGCTCAACAGACACAGTGGAACCCTATATTTATCAGAAAATAACGAATTGGAAGCGAAGAGGTGACGTGTGCTTAATGCACACGTCTGGACAGATTGCGCATACCGAAGTCACGGATACGCTGACGATAATGTTCTTTTGTCTGAGGTCGTAATACGGAGCGATTCTCATCCAACAGCTCAGCACCCATATGTTTAGCAACAGTCTCTGCCGTCGCCAACATACATTCAAACGCATTCATAACATCACGTGGCTCTTCCATCGACATAAAGAATGTCAGACCACGGGTGGTCATTTGATCCATTTCATCCAAATCAAATGTTCCCGGATTGATTGCGCTGGCCATACTAAATTGAACAGCGCCGGTATCAATACCGTCCTCGAATCGGTGGAAAATTTTCATCTCTCCGAACCGCATTCCGCAAGCGTTGACCAGAGGCAGCAGCGTCGCGCCGGGAATAGGTAACGACTCGCCCGCAAGTACCGTGATCGCAAGAACACTTTCCGGATCGGGCGTTTTATCCAATGCCGGGCGCTCAGCAAACAGATCTTCGGTTTCGGGTACCGGTTCAGGTTTGATTTCAACCTGCGGTTCCGCCTTTTTAGACTTAGCGGCTGCCGGTGCTACAACGCCGTTTGCCGGTTTGCTTTTTAGATCGGGCTCCGGTGCTATCGCTTCATCTGCAAACAATGAAGGCAGCACCTCCTGCTCATCGTACTTTTCATCATCCAGCAACAGCGTAATTGGCTTATCCAAATCCAGATCATCATCTCTGGATACTTCAGAAAAACCAGGCTCTTCCTGATGAGATTCTGAAACCGGGGCATTCCGATGTTCAGCCGCCCCCTTAATCCCTGCGATAGGCGTTGAAAACGCCTCAAACACAGGTTCGCGGATCTTATTTTCAGAGGCGTATGCTGTTTGCGTCTGCTCCAATTCCTGAGAAGCACGTGATTTTGGCTCTGGCTCTGGCCGTATTTCAGCCACTACTTCAGGTACAGCGTCTGGAACACGCTTACTCGGTTCGGAGACAGACTCGTCGTCAAACCCATCAAGCGTAGGAAATAACGGTTCTGCAGGTTGAACAGAGGGATCAAATGGCGTGGACGCAACAACCGGAGCCTCCGCCTCGACAGCAGGGGATACCTCATCCGGCAAGACTACAGGCTTACGATGTACCGTACGTTCTTCTTCAGGCACGGCAGATTGAGCATCCTCTGCTACGTCAGAGTTAAGCGTAACGACGCGTGCAGGCCCCAGCAATTCGTCGCAATCGCCATTATCGTAGAAGCGATTTTCCTGTGAATCTACATGTAGCGGACGATTATCTGACAACGGCGCACTTATCAGACTCTCTTCAGTCGAATCCACATCCCCTGAATGAGAGTGGCTACCTGAATCCAGTTGAGGCTCATCTCCAAACCCAGGTTCAATGCGTTCCTGAACGCCGGATTTATGGTGGTCAAACAAAATATCTGAAGCGTCAGAAGAAGCCGGTTCACACTGCAGAGGATCAATATCATCTTGTCTCTGATCGGGTTCCATATCAGAAAAAAGTGGGTCTTCACCTACAAGTCGAGCGCCGCCATTTGGTAACTCGGGATTACTCGACCGTACGGGTTCTTCCGGCAACTCAGCGGCTGCCGGATCGATATCCATACGCAGCCGGTTTCGGTTTCCATTCATCCGACGCCAACCATCCAGGATGATAAGGCCAATCAGGA
>NZ_JBFGYC010000410.1:0-3734 GCF_041587635.1 Pontibacterium sp.
GCACCTGGTTACCTGATAGAAAGCACTGATATGCACTTTGAGCTGCATGAGCAGGATACGCTTGTCCGTACCCGGATGCAGGTAATGGCCAACGTCGAAGGCAGTGCTGCGGCTACGTTTGAGTTGTTTGGTCATGAGGATGTGGAGCTATGCCGCATTGCTATCAATGATCAGGTGTTGTCGGAGAAGGATTATCAGCGAGAAGGTGAAAAGCTGATTATCAAAAACGTTCCGGCCTCCTTTCTATGTGAAACCCTGACCCGTATTCAGCCACAGGACAATACTGCTCTGGAGGGTTTATATAAATCGGACGGGATGTTCTGCACTCAGTGTGAAGCCGAAGGTTTCCGTCGGATTACGTTTTACCCGGACCGTCCCGATGTAATGTCGGTGTTCCGTACTACCGTCGAAGCGGATAAAGCGCTGTATCCGGTGTTGTTGTCGAATGGTAATCCGGTAGAGCAGGGTGAGGGTGACGATGGTCGCCACTGGATCACGTGGGAAGACCCATTCCCTAAGCCAGCGTATTTGTTTGCGTTGGTCGCGGGTGATCTGGAATACATCGAAGATAGTTACACCACGATGTCTGATCGTGATGTAAAACTATTGATCTACGGTGAGCAGAAAGATCTCGATAAGCTCGAGTACGCGATGACCTCTTTGAAGAACGCAATGCGTTGGGATGAAGAGGTGTACGGGCGCGAATACGATCTCGATATCTATATGATTGTGGCGGTCGATTTCTTCAATATGGGGGCGATGGAGAACAAAGGGCTTAATATCTTCAATACGTCCTGTGTCCTGGCGCACCCAAAAACGACGACCGATGCGGGCTTTCAGCGGGTCGAAGGTGTTGTTGCGCACGAATACTTTCACAACTGGTCGGGCAACCGCGTGACCTGTCGTGACTGGTTTCAGCTGAGCTTGAAAGAAGGCTTTACGGTATTCCGTGATGCTGAGTTTTCCGCGGATATGAACTCCCGTACGGTCAAGCGTGTCGAAGATGTCGCCTTGTTGCGTACAGCTCAGTTTGCTGAAGATGCGGGGCCGATGGCTCACCCGATCCGTCCGGCCTCTTTTATCGAGATTTCTAACTTCTATACCCTGACGATTTATGAAAAAGGGGCGGAAGTGGTGCGGATGATCCACACCTTGTTAGGGGAAGAGCAATTCCGAGCCGGTACTGATCTCTATTTTGAACGCCACGACGGTCAGGCCGTAACGACGGATGATTTTGTGGCTGCGATGGAAGATGCATCAGGCCGTGATCTGAGTCAGTTCCGTCTTTGGTACAGTCAGGCGGGAACGCCTGAACTGAAAATCAGTGATGAATATGATGCTCAGGCAGATCGCTATGTACTGCATGTGCAGCAAAGCTGTCCGGCAAGCCCAGGGCAAGCGATCAAAGAGCCGATGCATATTCCGCTGGCGATGGGATTGCTGGATCAGCAGGGCCGTGATTTAACGCTGGCAAATGGTGAGACAACATTGGTATTGGATGTGACTGAAGCGGAGCAAAGCTTCACGTTCGAAAATATCCAGTCCCGTCCAGTTCCGTCGCTACTACGTGGTTTCTCTGCACCGGTTAAATCGCATTACCCGTACCAGCGTGATGAGCTGGTGTTCCTGATGGCGAATGACAGCGATGGTTTTGCGCGTTGGGATGCGGCGCAGAAGCTCGCTGTGGATATTATGCAGTCGTTGATTCAGGACTATCAAAATGGGATAGAGCTGACACTGGACAACTGTCTGGTTGACGCGTTCCGTGCGATCCTGGAAAACAGTGCGCTGGATAAAGCGATGGTGGCGAAGGTTCTGACGTTGCCAAGTGAAGCGTATCTGAGTGAGCTGGCAACCGAGATCGATGTGGATGCGATTCATCATGTCCGTAACTTTGTGCGTAAAGCGTTAGCACAAGAGTTGGAGTCTCTTTTGCTATCTGTTTATGAAGCCTGTGAGCTGGCTGGTGAGTATTCACCTGATGCCACCTCGATTGCTCGCCGTAGCCTGAAGAACCTCTGTCTGTCGTATCTGATGGCCACTGAAGAGGCTCGTTATCTGGCGTTGGCGGAAGAACAGTATGTTAACGCAGATAACATGACCGATCAGTCAGCCGCGCTGGCCATGGTTGCACATTCCCGGTTTAAGCAGGCCGCACACAAGTTGCTTGAGCGTTTTTACCAGCAGTGGCAGGATGAAGCGCTAGTGGTTAACCAGTGGTTTGCGATTCAGGCAACGAATCCGGAACCCGGAACATTGGCTGATGTCGAAGCTCTGATGCAGCATCCTGCTTTTGATATGAAAAATCCGAATAAACTTCGTTCATTACTGGGTGGATTCTGCGGCCAGAATGCGATTAACTTCCATATGGCGGATGGCAGTGGTTACCGATTCCTGGGTGACCGTATTCTTGAACTGAATAAGCAAAATCCGCAGGTGGCATCCCGGATGCTGACACCGCTGACACGCTGGAAGAAATATGGTGAAGCGCGACAGCAACAGATGAAGGCTCAACTTCAGCGTATTCTTGATAGCGATGGGCTGTCCAAGGATGTTTATGAAGTGGTGAGCAAAAGTCTGGCATAACTGAAACCTTACTTTAGTCGGGAAGACGCTACTTCCCGGCTTGGTTATACTCAATTTAAAACAATTACATTCGCAAGGATGGACAATGGAACACACTCTTTCGGCGTCAGATAAGTACGAAATCCAACAGAATTTTCGTCGTTATATTCGTTTAAAAGAGCGCTTCGACACAGCTCGTGGTGCTTACGTAACATCCCGTGCCAGCAAGGTATGGGTCGCTGGTGTTGTGGCTTTACTTTTTGCACTGGCGTCTAACTTCTTCTTGGGCGTTGCGACGGGTTTATTTGCCGTGTACTTCTACTCAATGGTACGTAGCTGGATGCAAATTAATGAATCAGAAGAAGGCGTTGAAGAGCTGGATCGTTGGTTCTCTGGCAAAAAGCTGAAGTTTGAAGGCAGCATCCTGTACTTCAGCAATGATCAGTTGCTGGAAAATCCTCTCGATCCTTTCGATGAAGATTGCTATCAGTAAATAAGTACTGGTAGGGCCTGTCCGTCAGGAGGCTCTGCATGCACAGGCACACTAAACCCGGTATTCAGAAAGAATACCGGGGACTCAGTCGGCGTACTTTGTCTCTGTTGCAAGTTTCAGAGGGCATGAACGTCGACTTTAAACGCGATGTCAGTGGCATAAAAAGCCGTGATCTTGTGGCCTTTGCCAATACGCCGCTGGGCGGCACTATTCTGGTCGGTGTAGACGAATATACTGACGTGGACGGTGTTCAGCGTGGCGAGGTTGTGGGTTGTGAGGTCGATGACAATGCGCGACTGGTTATTGTAAACAAAGCAACCGACTGCTTTCCGACGGTAGAGTTGGGTATTTTCGTGGAAAATATTGCCCGAAAACCGATTCTGCGTATCGAAATCCCCCCCGGACATTACAAACCCTACTGCACTCAGCGTGGCGAATACTGTATTCGCTCAGATGCGCGCGTGCGTGCATTGTTCCCCGATGAATTGCTGGCGATCTTTATGGATCGTGAAGGTGAACAGTTTATTTCCCGTTTTCACGATGCCGTACATCAGCTGGAACAGCAGGTTGGTTCTATCCGCCATGTGTTAAGTGCAGGTATGCTGGATGTCAGTGATCATATTCATGATCTGGATGACCAGCTGCGCAGGACACTGAATCGTATTGGCCGTTTAAC
>NZ_JBFGYC010000411.1:0-3727 GCF_041587635.1 Pontibacterium sp.
ACAACAAGGGTCCGGTACCGACAAAAACCGCGTTATCGCGCACCAGTCCGTCGGACTTCAGCATGACCTGTGCACTACCAGCAGACATGACGCCCGGCAGGTGCCAGCCCGGAATTGGAAAAGGGCGTTCCATCGCGCCGCCGCTGATAATCAGCTCACGTGCGGTCAGACTCTGGGTGCCGCCATCGCGGGAGAATAATACTTCGCCGTTATCGCCCACATGCCAGACACTGGCACCGTGCAGATGTTCGGCGTTGCAGTTTTGAAAGGCTTCAACCAGTTTGGCACCTTTCAGATAGTCTTCGCCCAGTGCTTCAGGTTGTGTCAGCGGGCTGCGGGTCACTTTACGGTAGATCTGGCCACCGGGCTGGGGTTTATCGTCCAGTACGATAACGGTCGCACCGGCATCAGCAGCCGTGATGGCTGCTGACATTCCCGCAGGGCCCGCGCCAATGATGGCTATATCGTAGCTGCTGCCGGGATTGAATTCGTTGGGTGAATCATCACTCGGGCTGTAGATATTCATTTATTGGCCCTCCTGATATTGCACAGCGTTGTTGTCGGATACATCGGCAAACGCATCGCTGGTTTGGGTAATTTCCTGACGTTTTACAGACATGCCTTCGCACACCTGTGTCAGACACGCCTGTCGGTTTGGCATGCCATCAATCTCAACCAGACACTCAAAACACACGCCCATGGCACAGTAAGCGGAGCGTTCCTGTTCGGTGACGGGAGAAAGCCGGGTTACGGTATCACCTGCCTGCGCCATCGCGGCCCAGACACTGGTACCGGCGGGCACGCTGATCTCGCGGTCATTAATCGTCAAATGGATCTGTGTATCGGACTGAGACCCTGACGGTTGCGATAGATATCGGAACATCATAGAAACCTGTTGCGTCGGTGTTGGGTTACGCGGTCTTTGGCCAGCTCTGACAATTCAGAAGTGGCCGATCAGGTACGACGAACAGCATGGCGGGCTGCTCGCAGGGGTTGAGAGCAGAGCCTGTGCAGCGAGGCATTCGCCGCACAGGTCTGTCTTCAGGTAGAGGGTCGATCAGTTTTTGATCTGATCCAGAACGCCCTGACCCCACTCAGCACCGATGTCGTCGAGGATTTTTGGCCATACTTCAGCGCGAACTTTTTTCGCCGCTGCAGCCAGCTCTTCATCAGACAGTTTCACGATAGTGGCACCGTGGTCAGCCAGTTTCTGTTCGTAATCGCCCTGATCCGCTTCTGCACGTTCCCAGCGTTTTGCTTCGAAATCAGTCGCCGCTTTGATCAGTGCTTCACGGTCATCGCTGTCCAGGTCAGCCAGCGTTTCGGAGTTGATCACCATGTACCAAGCTTCGAAGTGGGTGTTAACCGGCACGTAGGTTTTAGTTACGTCACGGAAAGAGGCGTAGTAACCCTCTGCACCGGAACCGATCACACCGTCGACAACACCGGTCTGTACGGCGGTGAATGCTTCAGAGAATGGGATTGGGGAACTGATGTAACCCAGAGAGTCAGATGTCAGCTGGAAGCTCTTGATGCCCGGTACACGTACCTTAATGCCTTTGTCGACGTTCGGGTTGCCCGGAGAAACGGCATCACGGTTCAGTGCTACGCCACCGAAGTAAACCGGGTACGCTGCCAGCATGGTGATATCCTGCTTCGCGTACAGTTCTTTCATCGCTTCGTAGATCGCACCGCCTGGACCGTAAGCAACTTTTGCTTCTTTCCAGTTAGCTGCGACGTATGGGAAGTAGGTGATCTGCATCTGACGGGACGCTGCAGTCGCGGCAGGCTGTACAGCCATATCCACAGCACCAACGGAGATACGCTCCTGTACGGTGGTGTAGTCACCCAGCGCGCTGGCAGCAAAGATCTTAACCTTTACATCACCTTCGGTGGCTGTTTCTACGTTACCTGCAAATTCCTTCAGCTCGTTATCAACAATCGTGCCTTGTGGTCGGATGTGGCTGATCTTCAGCGTTGCCGCTTCAGCAACAGCAGATACGCTCAGGACACCGGCAAACATGGCCGCACTTACGGTTTTGCACAACAGGTTCAGTTTCATCTCATTATCCTCATTCACTTCTTTTTATATTTGGGAACCTGATAACAGGTTCAGGATCCTTCGAATAAGTCCGGGACTTTCTCGTTGGTTCCGTAGCCGGATCGTTATGACCCGGCTTTCGGGATCTTTTTCAGTGTTTCTATGTAACGTCGATCAATAGCCAAACAGCGCTGGCAGACCCAGTGACAGGTCAGACCAGAAGGAGGTCAGGAACACCACCGGCAGGTAACCGGTGATGATCAGGATCATCGCAGGACGAATCACCTTGGTGACCTGCACCTTGCCGATACGCGCACCCAGATACAGGATCGAGGCGTACGGTGGCGTTACTCCACCCATGGCGGTGTTCACACCCATAATGGCGGCGAACTGCACCGGGCTGATGCCAATAGCTTCCATCAATGGCAACAACAGGGGCGCGATCAGAATGATGGCGGTGACGTCGTTGACGACCATGCCGACCAGGAACAGCAGCACGTTGATCAGAATCAGCAGGATCACTTTGTCTTCGGTGATGGAGAAGATCGCTTCAACCAGCTGCTGAGGCACACTCTCCAGTACAAACATCTGCGACAGGATCATGGAGAACAGGATCATCAGCATGATCGCACCCACCGAGGTGGAGGCTTCTTTGCCGGCACCGAGGAAGGTTTTCCAATCCAGACCTTTGTAGATCAGGAAACCGACCGGGATCGCATAGATCACGGATACGGCCGCCGCTTCGGTTGGCGTCATAATGCCACCGTAGATGCCGCCCAGAATGATCACAGGCATCAGCAGCGCAGGCGTTGCCTTAAAGCCACGGCGGGATACTTCAGCGACAAACGCTTCACCTTTAGGGCGTTCTTCCAGCTTCAGCGGGAACTTACGCGCCAGCCAGATGTTCACCACGGAGAAGTTCGCCATGATCAGCAAGCCCGGACCTAAGGTGGCCAGGAAGCATGCGAGGATGGAGGTATCGGTGACCCAGCCATACACGATCATGGTCACACTCGGTGGAATCAGCAGACCAAGCAGAGAGGCGTTGGCGATCAGTGCCGTTGCGTATTCACGTGGATAACCTTGTTTCTCCATCTCAGGGATAAGCAGCGGACCAATCGCCGCAACACCGGTCAGACCGGAGCCGGAGATGGCACCGATCAGCGCACAGCTGATGGTCGCAACCACACCCAGACCACCGCGCAGATGACCTACAAAGATGTTCACAAAGCGCAGCAAACTGGCTGCGATCCCACTGACACTCATAATGGTGCCGGCCAGGACAAACAGCGGAATTGCCAGCAGCACCGGGTTACCCAGCTGCTGGAAGCCCCATAGCATGTTGCCTTTCATCACAACATCGCCAAGGAAATACATCACCATCAAACCGCCGCCAAAGCAGTACGGAAGTGGGATGCCAAGGGTTAACAGGATGACCAGTACGGCCACCGCCATCAGCGCAACTTCAACCATGATTCGGCTCCTCTTCAGCAAACAGCTCGCGAATATGGCCGACGAGGTGCATAGCGGTGTACAGCATCATCAATACCAGGCCGGTCATTAAGGCGATATCGACGTAAAAAGTAGGGATGTACAGGGTTGGGCTCTCTTTCCATACCCGCCAGGAGTACTTGGTAAAGCGCCATGCCCAGTATGTGAGCCAGCAACCCACAACCAGACTCACAA
>NZ_JBFGYC010000412.1:0-3714 GCF_041587635.1 Pontibacterium sp.
CGGCCTTCTTTCGTGAAGGTCATCACTTTGACTATCTATGCGATCACGCGCTCCCCGAGATTATGGAGCGCAATCGTCAATCTCGGAAAATTCGCATCTGGTCTGCAGGCTGTTCCACGGGTGAGGAGGCATACTCTATCGCCATGGTGTTGGCTGAAAAGCTTGGCTTTGATACGTGGGATTGGCGTATTCTGGCGACCGATATCGATACCGATGTATTGTCTTCCGCCAACAGTCGTATCTATTCCGCAGACCGGGTGACCGGGATTGATGCATCGCGCCTCCAGCGTTGGTTCAAAAAAGGGAGCGGTAGTAATCAAGGGCTGGTGCAGGTGGCGAAGGAGTTAAACGATCGAATATCTTTTAAGCAGCTTAATCTAATTAAGCCATGGCCGATCAAAAATGAATTCGACATCATTTTCTGTCGAAATGTCGTGATTTACTTCGATATAGCAACGCAGAAGCGAATTTTTGAGGGTTATGCCAAGTGCTTGGCGGGCCATGGCAATTTGTTTATCGGGCATTCCGAATCCCTGCATAAAGTGACTAACCGTTTCGAAAGTCTGGGTCATACGGTGTATAAGAAGCGGGCTACTTAATGGATATGTTGAGCAATCCGGCACATCCCCGGCCTGAGGCTGCATTGCAGGGCTTTCGTCATATACGGCGTTTTTGGGATGCACCGCGGGAGCGCTTCGTCGCCAAAATATTACCGGGGCAATATTACGTCACGAACAATTCCGAAGCGATTTCGACAATTCTTGGTTCCTGCATCTCGGTGTGTATTCGTGACTCAAGCATCGGTATCGGGGGGATGAATCACTTTTTGTTGCCCGGTGGCAATGCCGCGTCTGTTCATGATGAGATTATTAAGCAAAAGCCCTGCGCACGCTATGGCATCCACGCTATGGATATGCTGATACAGGATCTTATCTATCATGGCGCGGACCGTCGTAATTTAGAAGTTAAAGTCACAGGCGGAGGCAAATTGATGTCTGCGAGTAGTGATATAGGCGATCATAATATCGCCTTTGTTCGTGAGTATTTGGCAATAAATAAGTTGTCAATTCATGCTGAAGATGTGGGTGACAGCTTTCCGAGAAAAGTGCTCTATTTTCCTGACACCGGGCGGTTGCTGATTAAAAAATTGCGTGATATATCTCTCGATCATATATGCCGTCGAGAGGATAAGTTTTTGCATAAAATTGAACGCCCAGAATGAGCCGGACAATTGGGCAAAGTATACGGTAATGACGTTGTATCTAAGTAAGAAGAGTGCAATTCAGGTGAAGTGTTATCTTCACTTAAGATGTTCTGTACCCCATATAAGGACATACAGCCATGATTAAAGTACTCGTAGTCGATGATTCCTTACTGGTAAGAAAAGCGTTAGCACGTGCACTTTCGGCTGATCCCGACGTTGAAGTGGTTGGTACCGCTGTTGATCCTTATGATGCGCGCGAAAAAATTAAACTGCTTAATCCTGATGTGCTGACGCTGGATGTATCCATGCCGCGAATGGATGGCATTACGTTTTTAAAGAATTTGATGCGGTTGCGACCAATGCCGGTGGTGATGGTATCCAGTTATACAGCAGATGGTGCCCAGGAAACCCTTGATGCCTTGGAGTTAGGCGCATTTGATTATGTGACTAAGCCTTCAGGTAGTCGAGTAGATATTGATCAATACAAGGCTGAGGTTTTGCAGAAAGTTAAAGCCGCAGCGAGGGCGAATATGTCTTCGTTGTCGCGCACTCGGACAAATGCAGAAGAGGGTGTTAATGCGGCGGTAGGCGGGTTGAGTATGAGAGATCCTCTGGAGCGCGCAAAAGTAAAAAGCAAAATGATCGCCATTGGTGCGTCGACTGGTGGAACGGAGGCGTTAAAGGATGTGATGAGGCTGATGCCGGCAGAGTGTCCTCCTATCGTCATTTCTCAGCATATTCCTGAATCCTTCAGTGCTCCTTTTGCTAAGCGCCTGAATGAGTCTTCTGCTGTTACCGTTAAGGAAGCGGAGGACGGAGATTTGATTTTGCCGGGTCATGCTTACCTGGCGCCAGGTGATGATCACTTACTGGTTGTGCGTGAGGGTGCAAATATACGCTGTCGCTTGAGCAAAAGTCCGCCCGTTAACAGGCACCGTCCAAGTGTGGATGTGATGTTTGATTCAGTTGCGCAGACGTTCGGGAAGAATGCCGTTGGTGTGCTGCTGACAGGTATGGGCAATGATGGTGCTAAAGGGTTGTTAGGGCTAAAAGATGTAGGAGCGATGACTATTGCTCAAGACGAAAAAAGCAGCGTTGTCTGGGGGATGCCTGGCGAAGCCGTTAAGCTTGGTGCCGCGCAGAAAATCGAGTCATTAACACGTATTCCTGACCGCATAATGGAGGCGGTTCGTAAAAGCTGCGGTGTGTAGCGAAATTGTTGGGAAGAGATTATCAGATGTCGTATGAATCTGTTTTGCCAGATACTGAAGTTCATGCCGGGCCTTCTATCGCTGATCAGCAGAGGGATCAGGATCTAATTCATTGTATGAATGCGGTGCTAAGTGGGGATTACACGATATCTCCGGTGGGGGTCGATCAGGTTTCGCAAACGCTGGCGACGCTGATTGATCATTTGCGTGATCGCACGTTAGGTGATCTGGACGATGTTGTAGACCTTTCCATTAAGTCTAATGAGACAGGTATCTATTCTGCCAATGTGCAGATGCACCTGCGAGAAATTGATCAGCGCACGCAGCAGATTGCGTCGGCCGCCGAAGAGATGAGTGCTTCAGTTAAAGAGATTAAGCGAAACTCCGACAGTATTGTGAATGAGGTCGGTGGGGCTTATCGCGTGGCTCAGTCTGGTGAAGTGGCGGTAGAAAAAACCGTTGTCAGCATGGATACAATTGCAGAGCGTGTTGATAGCACTTTGTCCAAGCTCCGTGCTTTTACCGGTTTTACTAAAAAAATCTCTGCTATTGCTGAGGATATTAAAAGCATCGCTTTTCAGACCAACCTGTTATCTCTGAATGCCTCGGTGGAGGCGGCGCGTGCAGGAGAAGCGGGGGCGGGATTTAATGTTGTTGCGAACGAAGTACGCCTGTTATCTTCTCGCACGTCGGATGCAACGCGCCAGATAGAGCAGTTGCTGCATGAGTTGCAAGAAGAGATGAGTGGTGTAGCTCAGCAGATTGATGCCAGTACGTTGGCAATCAATGAAGGGCAAAGTTCAGCGCGTGAGGCGGGCCATCTTATGGCCGATATTCGGAGTAATATTGATCAGGTAAATCAGATTTCTACGCAAATTGCATCGACCCTGACTCAGCAGGATGTGGCTGCACAGGACGTAGCAGCAGGTATTGCTGATATCGCATCTCATACCTCTCAGAATGTTTCTGAGATAGACCATGTACTGGATACAATGGATGAGGTTGACGGATTGATTAGTGATCGCATTAATGTGATGGCTGGGATTGACGTGCCAGGAAAAGTTGTGAAGTTGGCAAAATCAGACCATGTAATTTGGAAGCGTCGTCTGACGAATATGGTAGCGGGGAGAGAGGGGCTTAACGCGTCAGAGCTGTCGAACCACCATACATGTCGCTTGGGGCGTTGGTACAGCAGTGTAAATGTATCGGCTTATCAGAATCATCCCAGCTTCGTGAAACTGGCTATTCCGCATAAGCAGGTGCATGAGAGCGGAATCCAGGCGGTAGAGTTGTATAACC
>NZ_JBFGYC010000413.1:0-3710 GCF_041587635.1 Pontibacterium sp.
CTCCGGCTGACCGGACAGAGGATCCGTCACCGGTGCCACTAACGCCCCCATGCGCCCCTGAGAGGCAAACGCTTCGTTCCAATGCATCGGCACGAAGATTTCCCCTTTGCGCTGCCCCTCTTCTATTCGGGTGCGGGCATAATAATCAGCACGGGGGTTCGATACTTTCACCAGCATGCCATCGCTGATATTGCGGATCGCCGCGTCACGCGGATGAACTTCCACAAACGGCTCTTCACGATGATTAAACAAACGCGGCGCTGTGCCGGTGCGGGTCATCGTATGCCACTGGTCGCGTATACGACCGGTATTCATCACCAGCGGCGCACGATCAGTGGGCTGCTGAACCGGTGCACGAGGGATGATCTCAACAAAACGTGCCCGTCCCGTCGGCGTAAAGAACTTGCCGTCAGCAAACATTCGCTCAGTCCCATCAGGGCATTCCGCGGTGACCGGCCATTGAATCGGCTTCAGATTGTCATAGGTAAAGCGATCGATATTGGAGAAATAGCTGATATCGAAATCGCGCTGCCCTTCGTTCTCAAATCCCGACAACGCGGCATGCTCAGCGAAAATTTCGCTGGGATGACGATAGCTGAATCCGCTGTCATAACCCATCCGCTTCGCCACTTCGCACATAATCCACCAGTCATGGCGGGCTTCTCCACTCATGGGGATCAGACCACGCTGACGTGATATACGACGCTCAGAGTTGGTGACCGTGCCATCTTTCTCACTCCAACCTGTGGCAGGCAACAGAATATCTGCAAACTTGGCAGTATCACTGTCAGCAACACACTCGGAAACAACCACCGTTTCACACTTCTCTAATGCGCGTTTAATCTGATCAGCGTCAGGCAAACTCACCACCGGGTTGGTCGCCATAATCCAGACAGCTTTAACCTCTCCGCGCTCGATCGCCTGAAACAGATCCACCGCTTTGTAACCGGGCTTCGTCGCCATATTCGGCGCATCCCAGAATCGCTCTACTCGATCTATGGATTCAGCATCAAAATCCATATGGGCCGCGAGCTGATTGGCCAACCCTCCAACTTCACGGCCACCCATCGCATTGGGCTGTCCGGTCAGAGAGAAAGGCCCCTGCCCTGGCTGGCCTACACGACCAGTTGCCAGATGACAGTTGGTAATCGCATTCACGTTATCCACGCCACTCGCCGACTGATTGGTCCCCTGAGAGAAAAAAGTCAGCACGTTTTCTGTCGCACCAAACCAGCTAAAGAACGAGAGCAAAGACTCCACCGGAAGATCACAGTCTTCCGCCAACTGACGTGGGTCTCCCGCACTGTTCACTGCAGCCTCCAGTGCGTACTCAAAGCCATCAGTAAAGCGGTCGATATAGTCCTGATCCAGATAATCATTGGTTGCCAACCAGCTCAGCAGACCGTTGAACAAACACGTGTCGCTACCCGGTTTGAGTGCCAAATGAATATCCGCAAGTTTACAGGTGGCCGTATCACGAGGATCAATCACCACGACTTTCAGATTGGGATTGTTCTTTTTCGCCAACACCATCCGCTGAAATAGGATCGGATGATTCCATGCTGTATTGGAACCCACCAGCACAATCAGGTTGGCCAGTTCGATATCATCATAACTACACGGCACTGTGTCAGATCCAAACGCGCGCTTATAACCCACCACGGTTGATGCCATGCATAAACGGGAGTTGGTATCGATGTTCGCGGTGCCGACAAAGCCTTTCATCAGCTTGTTAGCAACATAGTAATCTTCCGTCAGCAGCTGCCCCGACAGATACATGGCAACAGAGTCCGGGCCATGCTCCTCAACAGTGCGCTGAAAACGTGCAGCGACCTCATTCAGGGCATCATCCCAATGCGCGGGCAGGCCATCGACCTGCGGTTTCAACAGGCGACCACGGGTATCCAGCGTCTCGTGCAAGCTGGACCCTTTCACACATAAACGTCCGAAATTTGCCGGGTGGTTTTTATCTCCTTTCACGCCAGAAATCTGGCCTGTTTCCCTTATAACCTCTACGCCGCAGCCTACACCGCAGTAGGGACAGGTGGTGTGAGAGTTCATGTGTGACCTCCAAAAAAAAAGCCCGACACCGGACCAGGAATCCAGTATCGGGCGACATTGCCCAGCAACTATAAAAAACGTCTTTGCTAACTAAAAATGAAGGTCGATAAGCGCGACACCTCATGCCATGGATACAGCAAGTGGTGTGCCAACAGTGTTTTTCATTCGCGGCATATTTATTGCATTACCTTTATCCGAGCCAACCTATCTGGCACTAAAAAGGTTATGTAGTAGATGAAAGATTCACGTTCACTCGATGTCCTGATAATCGATGACGAGCCCACACGCGCAGATGCACTCTTTGAAGCCCTCAATGCTTTGGGTCACAAAGTGGTCTGCCACCTGTCCGATTCCAGCGGTTTGTGTGATCAGGTCAGCGAGCGTAGCCCGGACATCGTGATTATCGATATGGATTCGCCCAATCGAGATACGCTGGAAAGCATGGCGGCGATGAGCCAGAGCAACCCACGACCCATTGTCTTCTTCGCAGAAAAGGCCAATGACCGGGACAGTATCTCCGCGGCGATTAATGCAGGTGTTAGCGCCTATATCGCAGATGGTCTGCAAACGGATAGGGTTAAAGCCATCATGGATACGGCCATTGCCCAGTTCGATGCTTTTCATTCGCTACGGACCGAACTGGAGAAAACCAAAATCCAGCTATCAGAACGCAAAGTGGTCGAAAAAGCCAAAGGCATGTTGATGAAACATCAGGGCTGCGACGAGGAGCAGGCCTACAAAACCTTGCGCAAACTGGCGATGGATCGCAGTCAAAAACTGGTAGAAGTGGCACAGAGTGTCATCGACATTCTGGAACTCACCGGCCTGCCCAAAACAGGCAAGCGGTAAGCAAGAGGAATTACGAAGTATGAGTATTGCAGCACCCGAAAAAACATCATTAAAACTAGGTTTTGTTCCTCTGCTGGATTGCGCACCGCTGGTTATCGCCCGTGAAAAAGGTTTCTTTCAAAACGAAGGGCTCAACGTTGTATTATCCCGCGAATCCAGTTGGGCCAACATCCGCGACAAGGTGAGCTTTGGTCTGTTAGACGGTGCTCAAATGCTGTCACCGATGCCGCTGGCGTCTACGCTCGGTCTGGGCAGCCAGGCCACACCGATGATCACGGCACTGGCATTGAGCATGAACGGCAATGCCGTCACCTTATCCGCCGAGCTATACCAGGCACTCAGCCCGCAACTACGAGACCGGCCCAACGCGGCAGAAGTTGGCAATGCCCTGAAACAGTGGATTGCATCCGTGCGCACTAAGCCGGTATTTGCGACCGTGTTTCCGTATTCCTGCCAACACTATCAACTGCGTTACTGGTTAACCGCCTCCGGTATCGATCCGGATCAGGATGTGACACTGATTGCCGTCCCGCCAACCAAGATGGTCAGTACGATGCGCGATCACCTGATCGATGGGTACTGTGCTGGCGAACCCTGGAATACGCTGGCAGAATCAGGAGCGGTCGGAAAAGTGGCCGTCACCGGCTATCAGATCTGGTCTGATTCAATAGAGAAGGTATTTGCCGTCACGCAACGCTGGGCGGATAGCCATCCCAATACCCATACTGCACTGATTCGGGCACTGGTCGCCGCGTGTGAATGGCTCAGCCATTCCAGCAACCATGTGGAAGCGCTGGATC
>NZ_JBFGYC010000414.1:0-3702 GCF_041587635.1 Pontibacterium sp.
ACTGATGCTGATCGCTGACGCAGTACTGATGCCCGCGACGGTGATGCTGTTGGACTCTGCCTGCGCACTGAGCGCCACGCCGGTTTGATCAGTGAAGCTGAAGGCGTCCGGTGTGCTATCAGGGGCCGGTGCCGTCGTGGTGACGTCAAAGCTGTCACTCACCCCACCGATGGTCAGGGTGGCGCTGGTTGCCGTGCTGTGGCTCGCTGAGGAGGTCAGGCGTACCTTCACCGTGTCACCGCTGTTCACGTTGCCGGAAGCACTGGTGTAGCTGCCGCCATTGACGCTGTACTCACCGCCACTGATGCTGATCGCTGACGCAGTACTGATGCCCGCGACGGTGATGCTGTTGGACTCTGCCTGCGCACTGAGCGCCACGCCGGTTTGATCAGTGAAGCTGAAGGCGTCCGGCATAGTGTCTGCCGTCATTTCCGTCTGGACTTCAGAGAAGGTCTTACTACCATTGATCACCGCGTTGGCATCGTTGGACGTAACATTTTGAAGGAAGACTGGGGACACATTCAGGATTACCGAACCCTGCGTGGTGTCCAGGCTGATCAAGGTGTTACCACCACCGGTTTGCGCAACGTTGATGATGATGGTGGCAGGTGCAGGCAGATCCTGGGTGTTGCTGATCACCAGCTGGTTGTTGGCAATGCTGAAGCTGGATGCGTTAGCGGTTGCACCTAACACAGGACCGTCCAAAAGGTTGGTGAGACCGGTGTCCAGAGTGGTGATCACATTGCCGCTGTCGACGACCACGCTACTACCTGCTCCGACCGCTGTTTTGTCTACTGTTACAATGTGGTTCAGTTCGGCATGGGCTCGCGCTGTATGCACCAATTCAGTCTTCAATTGACTGCTCGGTACTAACGTGTGGTGGCTGACAATGTTTTTCTGACCTGCGGTATACAGCGGTACCACGGTGGCTTTGCCGGCGTGGCCCAGCGGTATCGACAAACCAAGCGACCAGACGTCATCACTATCGTCTTGTCCGCCACTCGTGTTTTTCAGGTGCTCATAGGTGGCGTAGAGGGAAATCCCATTTTCCAGGACATAGTCGTAGCGCGCGGTGCTGCTGCCTGAAACCTCACCTGCACGGTGTTTCAGCGACAGGAAGTGACGGTCAGACGGGCGGTAGGCCAATCCAACGCTGCCGGTTACGCCCTCTTCCGACGCGAACTGGCGGTCAAACTCCTGCCGCTCGTAACCCAATGTCGCCAGCAGCTTGAGCTGAGTGGAGATGCGTAAGGAGGTTTCCAGCTGGGAGATCAGTTTGTCACCGCCGACGATCTGCCCCAAGACTTCGTCGATGCGAATTTCGGTGGCCGTCTCAGTGGCGTTGAAACCCACGGTGCCCAGATCTTTACCGTCAGTGTCGTGATAGGTCACGCGGAACTTCAAATCGTCCAGAAGCTGTTGTGCGTCAAAGCCCCCCAGAGACAATGCCAGATCGTAAGTGTTTTGCTTCACTTCCTCTTCACGGCTGATGCCGTAACCGAAGCTGTAATCGTTGTCTTTGCTGAGTCGTGCCACACCGAAAGACACCAGCCCGCTTTCGCCAATGCTGAACCCCGTATTGATCAGGAAGCGTTCAAGTTCTGGAGCTTTCTTTACAGAGAGTAAAACACCGCTACTTTGTGCTTGGTTCACGAAGCTGATCACGCCTTCAGCAAATAGACCTTCCTGATGACCGACGTTGATCTGTGCGTGCCAATGGTCCTTGCTGAAGGTGGTGCTGACGCTGTTTTGCGTTGGGGTGATCTGTGTTTTTCCCGCTGCATCCTGACCAATTGAGGTCTCTCCGAAGGCAAGCAGGGTGGTGCCGAGAATGGCTTGAGAAACAGCAAGACACAGGCGTTTTTTACGCAGTACAGCGGTGCAGTCCATTGGCGATGATTTCCTTGAAAAAAAGCGAACAATCGTTCAAATAGTACTCAATGCAGAATTCATCCTACTGTAATCCGCATGCACGTTCAATTGCCACGGTCAGCCCTTAGTCTTGGATATGAAGTGATGCGTTGACACGGTTGCTTTGCAGAAAAAGAATGTCCACTTTAAGATCGCACCACCAAGGGCTAACACCGCTTGAGCGGCCACTTTAGCAAAATCAAAAAAAACTATAAAACACAATAAAAACATAAAATCTTTTTATAAAAATACCTCGCTAATCCGGTTACGCGCTGCACAACCCCGCATTGCTTTTAGCCCAGAAGTACCTTCATGCCCTTATGAATGATGTTAGGGATAGCCAAAATCGTCCGCTCATTCTTTTTACTGAGCACGATACAATGGTGGGTTAACCGGGCTGTTATGCATGTGTTACATCACGGTCCACGCAGACGACTAATCCCACATGTTGTTATGCGATCAGTTTTCGCTCCCGACTTACCGCAATCAACATCCGATTCATGCCGAAAAGTGCAAGCAGGTCAATCGCGCAGTTTCGGTTTTATCCGGCTGGTGGAGTAGTCGTTGGTTGCTGGGGCCCGAAGGTTTTTCGTCGCGACTTTCGCCAAATAGGAAAGCCGATCAAAGAGCCGCTGATAGGCTTCGTCGTCCCCCCTTTTCAGCACGATATAACAGTTTTTCGGGGTATAAACACTGCCCAACTGTCGCTCTTCCCAAAGCCCCTCGATCTGCTCGATATGGCGGTGGGGGTGACGGGTTTTATTGCCGTCCAGAATAAAAACGCAATGATAATGCTGTGCATGGCTATGCTCTTGCTCCCGGCACCAGATAAATCCCAGGCGCATAAACCCCTGTCGCTTTGCCCATTTACGATATCGGCGTATAAAGTCAGAGATTATCCGATTGTTCTCAGTGCCGTCATACAGGTGAAAGTCTAGCCTGAACACAAGCACCTTACAGTGGTGTGAAAGCATCGCATCGAGCTGATCAACAGTCCGTGCCAGAATAGGATAATAATGTCCCTTTCCTCCCCTGCTGGCCGGTAACTGGAACGCTCTACCCTTCAACACCACATCGTGCGCCTTAATAACCTGTTTCACCGCTAACGCATGACGAGGCGCCGGTTTCCCTACCAAAGGGCGCAATCATCATTAACAGGTTAATAATTTGTGTATATATATTATGAATTACCGACCCTACCTGCGGCGTATTGATTTCACCGCCAGCCATGGGTCGCGGGGGGTTAGGTCGATAGTGTTGCAGAAAACCCGGGGACAATATCAGACATTGCTGAAAACGTTTAAAAGAGCTCATACTGACTCCCATCTTCAACAATTGTTATTTTTTCGATTCGCGAACTTCGGTATATTGCATCACCTACCTGCCGCCCCCAGTTGTCCTGAATCGCATCTCTAGCGTTCCCTGCCGACTCGCTTTCAACCTCAACGTAAACAATCCGTTCAATAATAACTTCGGCGCGGTAAGTGGTCATTTTCCCACCTCCGCACTGGATAGCTCTTCCACCAGCAGGCGAATATCTTCTACCCGCCACGCAGTGGTACGGGCGCTGATTTTGACACCTTTTGGGTAACGACCAGATTTAACACCGTCCCACCATGTGCTTTTACCAACGGGAATCAGTTCAAGCACCTGAGAAAGACGCAAAAAACCTATTTCAGGGATAGATGGCGATTTAGATGCACTAACCATGCTGGACTCCTTTGGAGCTTGTTAAACATGGTTAGTAATTGAATAGCTTAAACAGAGTGAATTGTGGAAATTTCCAGCACT
>NZ_JBFGYC010000415.1:0-3686 GCF_041587635.1 Pontibacterium sp.
GCAACACTTATTATTATTCATCGTCCTAACCCATAGTTTCTACCTGCTCAATAAATGTACATTCGTTTATCGCATAACGATATAGGAAAAATTCCTAATTTGTTGACAGTAGGCAGTGAACACAAGGCCTTGTTAATCAAATGGGCACGCAGCGATTCCGCTATAGCAGCAAAAGAGATCTCGATGATTTCTAACTAAAGCTCAGAACGGAAGATTGTTCGTCAGTGTTGGTCTGTTATTGGACTGAGTTAAAGGACATGTAGCCGCTTTGAAGATCTCGCGCATAACGGAAATAGATCGATAAACAGCCAGAATTGATAGTCATCGGCCAGAATCATATAGTTAGACGGTGTTCCTTGCGAAATTGATGCTCTGAGCACAAACTGACATGTTGATTAATGGAATGTCTCTGACCAAAGATTCCGTTGTTATTTCTGGACGGTGCTGTGTTGCACATCAAGGATGCCTTTCTAACCTGAACAGGTTATGACGTTAAGGATCTGCACGTGAAATACGCTATGATACGACGTGTTTGGCGCTTTGCTCGGTTTGTCCAAAGTGTCCTATTGCCAACTCTCCGTTTGACGCCGCTTAGTTTCGGGGTCTTTTTGCTATCCGTATCATCTTTGCTCTCCGCGGCCCCTAGCTTTCAAGAAACATTTAACTCTCACAAGCTCGTCATGCTCCTGATCGACCCGCAGAGTGGTCAGATTGTAGATGCCAACGATGCTGCCAGTCAGTTCTACGGATATGATCCGGCAGAGCTGAAGGCAATGACAATCCAGCAAATCAATCAGCTTTCTGCTGAACAAGTATCTGAGGAGCGCAAGCTGGCTCAGGCCGAAGGCCGCAACTACTTCATTTTCAGGCATAAGGTTGCCGACGGCTCTGTTAAAACGGTTGAGGTGAGCTCCGTACCTCTGGAGTTTGACGGCAATACTCTGCTCCATTCTATCGTGCGAGATATCTCTAACGAGCGACGTTTAAGTGATGAACTGTGGCATTACCAGGCGCGACTGGAGGAGATGGTTGACCTTAAAGCGCTCGAGCTGGAAGCAAGTTATCGCAATGAACAGATTCGAATGATATTTGCGATAGGGCTGTTGTTCATTATTGCTAGTGGGCTCATTTACGCCCTACGTCAAAGTCGAATCGCTGGCGCTAAGGTGGAGAAGGCAGAGCTGGGGCTGCGAGAAGTAATCTGGGGCACTAATGTGGGCACCTGGGAGTGGAATGTAATAACTGGAGAGACAGTCTTTAGCGATCGTTGGGCAGATATTGTGGGTTATAGTCTTGACGAATTAGAACCCGTATCTATTGATACTTGGCTCAGTATTGCCCATCCCGATGACTTAGAGCGTTCAAGTGAACAGCTGGAAAAAGTATTTAAGGGTGAACTCGACTTCTATGAGTGTGAGGTTCGTGTGCGGCATCGAAACGGGTCATGGCGTTGGGTGCAGGATCGAGGCAAAGTTGTTGAGTGGGGGATTGATGGCAAGCCGTTGCGTATGTCGGGGACGCATACTGATATTACGGACAAAAAGAATGCCGAGATCGAGCTGAAGGACGCATTATCCCAGCTTGTTGCAACGCTGGAAGCCACCGATAACGGTATTTTGGTGACCAGTGAATACGGCCACGTTATTCGTACGAATACGCAATTCACAACGATGTGGCATCTACCCGCCGGGATTGTATCGCTGGGCGATGAAAAGGTGATGCTGGCGCACGTTAAAGATCAACTGCGTGATCCTGAACAGTTTATCGTCGATATAGAAGGCGTCTATCAGAATATACACCTTGAGTCTGAGGACCTGCTCGAATTCAAAGACGGTCGGGTATTTTCTCGCTTCTCTCGACCAATGATCGTTGATGGGCGTTTCTGCGGGCGAGTCTGGAGTTTCCGTGATATCACCGAACAGCGGAACGCTCAGGAAAAGATACACCGCCTTGCGATGACCGATACACTTACTGACTTGGCAAATCGTAATCAGTTTAATCTGCAGTTTGAGAAGAATCTGGATTTGGCGCAACGAGAACAGAAAAACCTGGCGCTGATGATGGTTGATCTGGATAAGTTTAAGCACATCAACGACACCTACGGTCATCCGGTGGGGGATGCGGTATTAAAGGCTGTTGCAACTGTGCTTCTCCGGCATTGTCGCAAGACAGATATCGTCGCGCGCTTAGGGGGGGATGAGTTTGCGGTTGTGTCCGTTTTTCCTAAAGATCGGGCCGCAGCTCACCAAGTTGCCGAGCGTATTATTGGTGAGTTACAAGAACCTATTGATGCCGCCAGCCATAACCTGGATGTCGCACTAAGTATTGGAATGTGTTTTTATCCTGATGATGCGGAAACCGTAGAAGATATGATTTATAAAGCGGATGTCGCACTCTATGCAGCGAAAAAAGCAGGTCATAATCTTATTCGATGCTATGAGAATCCGCAGAAAGTCAGTGATCAGACTGTTTGAGTTTGCTCTGTGATTCCTCAACCCTTGAGCTTCTCTAACCTTCAAGTTGAGCCTAAAGAAATGAACCCACGTGTACCTGAGTCACTGGAAACCTCACGCCTGATTTTGCGACAGTTTAGAGAAGGTGACTGGCAGGACCTTCACCTCTATTACTCATCAGAGACTGCGACGCAGTTTACGGTTGGCCGGGCCTTTAGCGAAGGTGAAACCTGGCGCACCCTGTGTAGTATGGTGGGGCATTGGCAGCTTAGAGGATACGGCCCCTACGCGATTGAACATAAAGAGACTGGGAAGGTATTAGGTACCGCAGGATTCTGGTATCCGAATGATTGGCCTGAGCCAGAGATCAAGTGGGCATTAGCCCCCGAATACTGGGGACAAGGTTATGCCAGTGAAGCAGCCCGGGCAATCCAGCAAGCAGGGCGTGAATGCATGCCTGATGTGAGGCTTATTAGCTTCGTCCATTCGGAGAATCTGGCATCTATTAAGCTGGCAAAAGCTGTCGGCGCGATATTTGAAAAGGAAGTGAACTTCCGAGGTGGGTTATGGCACATATATCGTCACCCGTGAGAATATGATGTGCATTAACATGCACCGACTCTCAACTAGAGTGTTGCAAATACAGTAGATAGATCGCAACGACGATCAATATACTTCCCATGACTCTGTTGAATACACGCAGATTTGAGCGTTCTGCCAGCAGCGAACTGATCCGGTCCCCTACAAGCGCCCAGCTGCTCACACATACATAGCAGATCATAAAATAGAGTCCAACAAACACATAGAGCAAGCTGGAAGCATCAGCCAGATTGAACGCTGTGACACCTGATAGACATGCGATCCAGGCTTTTGGATTAAGCCATTGAAGCAGCACCCCCTGAATGAAGGTGGGGCGTGTATCGTTGGCGATCTCGATATCGGGATTAGCTGTTGCGACTTTATAGCCCATGTAGCAGATAAAGCCGGCACCGAGGTAACTCAGCAAGGACATAACCTCCTGATTTTCAGCTGCTATACGACCTATACCCAACCCAATCATCAATAACAGCAGGGTGAACCCCACCGTTGCTCCGCTTACAAACGGCATTGCGTTCCGAAAACCATGGTTTACGCCGGTTGACAGCGTAATCAGGTTGACCGGACCGGGGGATATCGACATGGATAGGGAAAACAAACACATAGCTAAAATGACAGACATAATAAAATCACTCC
>NZ_JBFGYC010000416.1:0-3672 GCF_041587635.1 Pontibacterium sp.
AACATCCCCTGACGGACATTCAGCATGCTGACAAAACCGGACTGCGGTGCATAAAACGGAATACTATTCAGGATTTTTCGGGTTTTACGCAACGTCGAAATGACTTGTTCAGGGACACCCAAAGCGCTCAATTTTGCCCGGCTGGCATCCCGTAAATACCGGTTGCCGCTGCGTATGGCAGCTACATACTCTTCCTGAGCATTGACCAGATCCGGCGAATAGATCTCATACAAAGGCGCGCCTTTTTCTACATATTCACCTTCCGACTGCACATGCAACACTTCCAGCCAACCGGAGATCCGCGAATGCACATCCATCCGCTGCTCTTCGTCATAACCCACATAACCTACCGTATTGATGGTTTCCTGCAATGGACTGAATACCACCGGTGCGGTGCGCACTCCCAGATTATTTTCGACCTGTGGATTAATACTCACCGTGCCCGGAGAATCACCGCCACCGGCCAAATCTTCGGCATAGACCGGTACCAGATCCATCCCCATGGGAGACAATCCCGGTTTATCACGTTGAAAATTCGGATCCATTGGAGCCACCCAATACAGCGGCTCATCGGCAGCAGGTGCGGCTTCCCCAGCCATATCCCCGTTCATGCCGAGATATTGAGGTGCCAGATAGCCGCCAGCGGCACCGATTAATAACGCTGCGCTCGTCAGAAGAAACTTATTCATGGGTTCACCTCGCCTTCGTTGGCTATCAACAGAGGATCTGCACCTGCGAGCCAGTAGTTCATGTTGGTAATAATCTGTGCCTGTTGATGCAGTAGCTGGATCTTCATCAGCTTGGTTTCCAGCTCACCCATTGCAGCGGCAGCCACATCAGAGAAACGGCCATCCGCAGCCGCATAAGAACGGGTCGCCGCGACACGTTTTTCACGTAACTGACGCAGATAATCCTGGTTGTAGATTGCTAAACGCTGCTGCAAACCCCGATAGTTACTGATCGCCTGCTTAAGCTCAGCCTCGTACTCCCGAAGGCTGAGCAAACGATCTTCCCGCGCTGCTTCCCGCTGCTGCACAGCCGCATTGCGTTTAGCATCCTGGCGCTTTTCAGGAAATAGCGGCAGATCAAAGGTCAACGCCACACTGAAAAAGTCAGCACGATCGCGCCCATTGGGCATGTCATCGCGCAAGCCATAGCTGGTATCAAGTCGGAAGCCCGGTTTATAGGCTTGATCCGCCAGCTCAATTCCTCGTTGACGGATTTCAACGTCTTGCGCCAACAGCTGTAACTGGGGATGGGATTGCACGGCAGTCTGCAGTGCCGACAAATTCTCCAGCGCCAGCAATGGCTTCATTTCCGGCAAGGACATCGGCATGGGTTCAGCACTCATCGCCTGCGGTAACCAACGGTTAAGCTGACCGCGTAACACGGCTTCCTGTTGCTGCATACGGGTAATACGGTCATTGAGACGCGTAATCTGCAACTCAGCATCAATCACCTCAAAACGCCGCGCCTTGCCACTGCGGAAATTGGCTCGACTGATATCCACCAACTCCTGAAACAGATGGCGATTGTTCTCCAGTAACATCAGCTGTTCCTGCAGGGTGTGCAGCTTAAGCCAGCTATTGGAGACCTGCTGTTTTAGTTTTGCTGCACGCAAACGGCGCTGGATCGGGCCTTTATCAGCCTGTTGACCGAGCTGCTGCTGACGAATTTTCAAACTGTCCCCACGCGGAAACTGCTGGGACAATCCGACCTGTAACTGCGTCATATTTTCCTGATCAAAGTCGAAGGTGTCGGTCGGCAGATTGGCGAGCGCCAAACGTAATTTCGGATCAGGCAACTGCCCGCTGGCGAGCGCCTGCGAACGTAATGCCTGTTCCTGAAAGGTATTGCTGCGGGCCCAATGATCGCTGTAAATCGCTTCAGCAACAGCATCCTGAAGACGCAATTCAGCCTGAACCGGCAATGTAATGGCAATGGCTGCCGCAAATATAGTGGGAATACAAAAACGCATAATCCTGTCTCTTGCATAGAAAAACTCTCCGCGCGGAATCATGCCGGCGGACCGAATTTAGGCAGAAAACAGGGGGCTTAATTCAGGAAAACAGCGTGCTGAATATGTAGGCGCGGATAACCACGCAGGAAAACTCGCTCGCGGACAAAGGGGCCAGACAGACGCAGCTGCCGCCAGAGCATCACCAGCAAAATGCTGGCAGAGAGGAGATAGAGAACAAAGAAACTGGTGGATGGGTCGGCATCCTGCATAGGATCAGCCACCAGATTGCGTCCCCAGTCGCAGCCGCTTTCGTCGCTGCCACAGTGAGACATATCACTCATAGGCGCATCGCCAGACTGATGCTGACTATGGTCCATGACCAGATCATGGGTGAAGACCGGATCAGAATTGCTCGAACCTACCCAATTTGTACACACACCCACAGAGCAATAGACGACAAAAAACAGCAATGCGATTGCTGCCAGTATCCTGCTGCTGATTGTTCTGTGTGCTGTGAGCATCATAGATCCATCAATGATTAAGTGCTGCCAAGATATAACATCTTGTCCTGTAGGATACGAGAGTACTAGAAAAGTTTCATGAGACGACAAAATAGTCGTCCCGGGGTAACACTCTCTGTTCAGAACATTTTAAAGCAGGCAGTTCTTGGTAAATTCTTTCGCTTCATTTGCCGTCCATTCACCCTTTGGCTTCTCTTTCATATCAGCACACCATTCTTTACTACCAATCTCCGGCGAGCAGCCCTGTAAAGTTAATGCCGTAAAACCGATAGCGAAAACAAAGAGACTTTTTTTAATATTCTTGAGCATATACAAACCCTTAGATATCAGAGCAAGGAAAATAGGAACGAATAATATCGGACCTTCACTTAATCCTATCTTAATCAGCGAGAGGACTGATGGCCAAGAAATTAAGCACTATAAAGTGCACTACTGACGGTAATAACAGCTGATAACAAAGCTATACAGTGACTACAGCGGCACTAGATCAATCACATCAGCTGTCGTGTCGATTGCCGCATCAGCCGCATTACCCACCACTGGGATCACCGATACAACTGCACCACCCACACGCATAGGTACGGTCACAACTTTAGTTAACACACAGCCATTCAGCATGAACGCCATCAAAACAATCATTATGGGTTTGATCATGTGCTAACGATCCTATTCAACACAGATAAAGGAGGGGTGTAGCTTATGAGAAATGGTGCCGCCACCAAGAGTCGAACTCGGGACCTACTGATTACAAGTCAGTTGCTCTACCAGCTGAGCTATAGCGGCTAAAACGATGTGAGGACATGACCGAGAGTCACGACTCTGATCCAAACGAAGACAATAAAGCGGATATCGCTGCGCTTCATCTGAATATTGGCTCCTCGAGCTGGACTCGAACCAGCGACCAATAGATTAACAGTCTACTGCTCTACCAACTGAGCTATCGAGGAATAGCCTGTAAATGGTGCCGCCACCAAGAGTCGAACTCGGGACCTACTGATTACAAGTCAGTTGCTCTACCAGCTGAGCTATAGCGGCATTTACAAAGAGACATGACTTACGCCATGGCTCGCACTGTGGTGAAGACGTTTATCAACATGCTTCCCCGCAGTAGTGGCGGAACGGACGGGACTCGAACCCGCGACCCCCTGCGTGACAGGCAGGTATTCTAACCAACTGAACTACCGCTCCGCA
>NZ_JBFGYC010000417.1:0-3665 GCF_041587635.1 Pontibacterium sp.
ACCAAAGCGCAACGAGAATCCAGTATGACAACGGCGTTGCAATTTTGAACAAGCTCACGAAGGGCTCCCAGAAGAGTGGACGCGCTCCCAATCCGTGGGAATAAGATACCGCCGGGCGCGTCTAACAAAGTAAGCGTGACCTTAATATTTATACGGCAATGAAACAATTATCCTATACGCCCATTCTTAATATTTTCACTAAAGAATTGACGGAGGCTAGGTTTTGAAAGGCTTTCACAGGGTTTCTACTTATACGCCAGGGCCTCGGCACTCAGATCAATCAAACAAAATTGGATTTTAAAATGAGAGAAATGGAACTGAAATGACATTCAAGCGAGGAAAAAACCATAAAGAACAGCCATTACCATCTAATTATTAGATGGAGTTTATGCAAATATTATTCTTTTTATTGTTAGAGATTCTCATGACAATGACAAATATCAAGAACGCAGGGACAAACCACGCAGTTTGAAACAACTGACCCGGTCCCGGCATACAACAATAAATCTGATTAACAACGGGATACGACAATGAACAACTCACATAACCCTCTGGGCCTTCGCGGTATCGAATTCACAGAGTTTTCCAGCCCTGATACCGGGTTTATGAATGATGTGTTCAATGCGTTCGGCTTTTCCAAGCTGAAATCATTCAAAGGCAAGGACATCACCTACTACAACCAGAATGACATCCACTTTCTGCTAAACAACGAGAAAGAGGGATTCTCTGCCAAGTTCGCCAAATCTCACGGTCCAGCTATCTCCTCTATGGGCTGGCGCGTAGACGATGCCGATCAGGCACTGGCAATTGCCATCGATCGAGGCGCAAAAGCGGCTGACGACAATGCTAAAGACCTGCCCTACCCGGCGATCTACGGCATTGGCGATAGCCTGATCTACTTTATCGACAAGTTCGGCGCGAACGGCAGCATCTATGAAGCCGACTTTGAAGATCTCGCTGAGCAGGTACTGGTTGAAGATAAAGGTTTCATTAATATCGATCACCTGACCAACAACGTGTACAAAGGCACCATGCAGACATGGGCCGACTTCTACATCAACGTGTTTGGTTTCACCGAGGTACGTTACTTCGATATCAAAGGCCAGAAGACCGCCCTGCTGTCTTACGCATTGCAGTCACCATGTGGCAGCTTCTGCATCCCAATCAACGAAGGCAAAGACGATAACAACAACCAGATCGATGAGTATCTGGATATGTACAACGGTCCGGGCGTACAGCACATCGCATTCCGCTCCGACGATCTGCTGACGTCTCTGGATAAACTGGATCGCTCAGTGATCGATACACTGGATATCAACGACGAATACTACGATGAAGTATTCAACCGTGTACCCCATGTAACCGAAGATCCGGCTCGCGTCAAAGAACACCAGGTACTGGTCGACGGTGACGACTCCGGTTACCTGCTGCAGATCTTCACCAAGAATCTGTTCGGCCCGATCTTTATCGAGCTGATCCAGCGCAAAAACAACAACGGCTTCGGCGAAGGTAACTTCCAGGCGTTGTTCGACTCCATCGAACGTGACCAGGAACGCCGCGGCGTGATCTAAGTGACATCAGTCATCCGGGAGCGGGCCATAAACTTGGCGTGCGGGTTTGCTCCCACCCTACTTTCTTAAGCAATACGTTAAGCGAAAAGAATTTCCCGACAGGTACGGTTCCGGTGTTAAACCGGTTCTCAGGCTTCGCCGTGCCTGATCGGGATCCTAACCACGTATTAAGAAGTGCCATCCAACACCGTAAGACCCAACAAGCAGAATAATAAAATGAAAATGAAAGAACTCCTCCAGAACTACGAAAACACCGCTCCTGAAATCGTCTTCGAATGGAACGACTCCGAAACTGAAGCGCAAGGCTGGGTCGTGATCAACTCCCTGCGTGGCGGTGCTGCCGGTGGTGGTACCCGTATGCGTAAAGGTCTGGACCGCCATGAAGTTGAATCTCTGGCGAAAACCATGGAAGTAAAGTTCACAGTATCCGGCCCGGCAATCGGTGGCGCCAAATCCGGCATCAACTTTGACCCGGCTGACCCACGCAAACACGGCGTATTGAAACGCTGGTACAGCGCAGTTGCTCCGCTGCTGAAAAACTACTACGGCACCGGCGGTGATATGAATGTGGACGAAGTGCACGAAGTCATCCCAATCACCGAAAGCCTTGGCTTGTGGCACCCGCAGGAAGGCGTGGTGAACGGTCATTTCAAACCGACTACCAGCGAACAGATCCAGAAAGTAGGACAGCTGCGTCTGGGCGTTTCCAAGATCGTTGAAGATCCGCACTACACTCCGGATTCTGGCCGCAAGTACAAAGTTGCCGATCTGATCACCGGCTGGGGTGTAGCGGAGTCTGTCGTGAAATACTACGACATCTACGGCGGCGACGTAGCGAACAAACGCGTCATCATTCAGGGCTGGGGCAACGTCGGCTCTGCTGCCGCATACTATCTGGCACAAGCTGGCGCGAAGGTTGTGGGTATCATTGATCGTAACGGCGGCCTGATCGATGTGGAAGGACTGGGTCGTGAAGCGGTCACCGATCTGTTTATGAACAAAGAGCACAATACGCTGACCGGCGACAACTTGATCTCTTTCGAAGATGTAAACAACCGCATCTGGGACCTGGAAGCCGATATCTTCCTGCCATGTGCAGCGTCCCGCCTGATCACTCAGGACCAGATTAGCCGCCTGATTGATGGTGGCCTGGAAGTGGTCTCCAGCGGTGCCAACGTACCGTTTAACGATCCTGAAATTTTCTACGGCCCGATCTACGAATACGCCGACAAGAAATGCGCCGTACTGCCAGATTTCATCGCGAACTGCGGTATGGCCCGCGCATTTGCCTTCCTGATGGAAAGCAAAATCGAAATCTCTGACCGCGCCATCTTTAACGACGTATCCGACACCATTCAGCGCGCACTGATCCAGTGCCACAACCGTTCCCGCGCAACCACACTGGTTGCCCAGACGGCCTTCGAGATTTCTCTGGAGCAGCTGACGGACTGATCGGATAACCCACCTTGCGCCGGACCTTAACTCCGGCGCTTTTTTATCCGCGCCAAAGCAATTTCGTCCAATACAACACAGATCGAAATCCGGACATTAGCCGCCGGTAAAAATTATAAAAAGACACAACATTATAAGAATAAGGAACGCTTCTATGTCTGACGCTATGAGCGCCAACGCCTCCAATGCGGGCAATTCTGCTGCTGTATCTACAGGGGGCCGCCTACAGTGGTCCAGCCGCCTGACGTTTATCCTTGCTGCAGCAGGCTCCGCCGTAGGCTTGGGTAATATCTGGAAATTCCCGTACATCACCGGCGAGAACGGTGGTGGCGCATTTGTCCTGGTCTACCTTGCCTGCATTCTCGTCATTGGTATCCCGGTGATGATGGCCGAGATCATGATCGGTCGCCGCTCTCAGCAAAACCCAACCGGCGCGATGGCGACGATGGCTAAAGAAGCCGGTGCCAATCCACTCTGGAAAGGTGTGGGCTGGATGGCCATTATCTGTGGTTTCCTGATCCTCAGCTTCTATACCGTGATCTCCGGCTGGACCTTGTCCTACACCGTCAGCTCGGTGACCGGTGCATTCGACACCATCACACCTGATGCCGCCGGCGCCATGTTCGGCGGTATGCTGGCAGA
>NZ_JBFGYC010000418.1:0-3629 GCF_041587635.1 Pontibacterium sp.
CAGGCGCTGCAAGATGCAACGTTGCATTCCCCCTGGATCTGGGAAAGCTTTATTCGCCATTTTGGCATGCAGAACATCAACTTCAGTGCCATCGCAGATGAAGGTGGTAGTCTTACATTGGATGACGTGAAATTGGTGTTTATTCCCGCTCACTATCTGCATTCATCAGGTAACTTCAATGTCTTTGATCCGCAAACCGGGATTCTAATGTGCGGAGATATTGGGGCAGCAATAGAGGCCGATGATGCCCCGATGTTTGTGGACGATTTTGAGTCTCATATTCCCAGAATGAAGCTGTTTCACCAGCGTTGGATGCCGTCTAATGAAGCTAAAAATGACTGGGTTGAACGAGTGCGCAAGCTTGATGTGAAAATGCTTTGCCCACAGCATGGTCGGATATTTAAAGGAGACGATGTTGATCGTTTTCTCGATTGGTTCGAAGATCTGGAAGTAGGGTTAACCGGAGCGCGTCTGCGTAAATAAGAGATGTTGATAGAATGCGAAGGCTACCGGAGGTAGCCTTTACTGATTGGCCGTATCAGCCTGAAGATATTGCTCGACTTGCTCAAGCATTCCCGCGTCGCTCAGCAGGGGCTGGTTTAGGCCTGAATCAGCTGCAAGGGGATCGCCCCCGATCTGGTGTGCGTGACTTATCACGGTTGAAGCGTGTAAGCGCAACGTCATCGGTTTTATCTTCTGGGCGTTCTCCGGATGCAGCTGATAGAGTACGGCGACAACCGTGTCTGAATCAAACCCCCATAGCTTAAGTAGATACGCGCTGATGACTGCATTACGTTCGGTATTGCCTGTCTCGCCTGAGATCAACCCACCAACGTTGTGCAGCATGCCCAGCACATAATGGTGATCAGCTTCGGCACGCGACAGTTTCATCTCCTGAGATAGCGTACGCATGATGCCCGCGACATGCTCAGCCTGTCGGCAGAGCTGTTCGTGTTCGTAGGTATTATTGGAACTGTCTTGCCTGAATATACCTGCACAGAGCACCAGATTCTTGATCATGCCTTGCCCCAAACGCACAACGGCATCAATAGCGCTGGTAGCGGGTGACGCAAAGCCAAAGAACGCAGAGTTTGCCAGTTGAAGTATTTTACTGAGGATTGCCGTATCTTGGGTGATGATTTCCGCGATGCGTTCGCTGTCAGGATCTGGTGCTTGGTTTAGATAGGATACAAGTTCCTGGTAAACAGCAGGGAGAACGGGCAGGCTGTCGATACAGCCGATCTCTTCCCTTAGGTGTAATGGAATTGGCAATTCACGTAAGCATTTTGCCGCATGCAGTGAATTAACGATATCTTCCATTTCAAAAGGCTTTGGCAGCATGAGGTGGGCTACACCCACTGCGGATATGGCTTTGTCTGTATCCGTCTCGCCGCTCAGTAATATACGCACGGCGAGGGGGCAATGTTGCCGAACGTGTTCCAGAAATTCGATGCCGTCCATGCCTGGCATCTGCTTATCACTTACAACGACCCAAGGGGACAGCGTATCAAGCTGCTTGAGGGCGTTTTCAGGGCGTTCTTCGAACACCAGTTCCCAATCTCTGAAGTGCCGACGTAGTCCGCGACGCAGAGAGCGAAGGATGCTGGATTCATCATCGAGAAAGAGAACTTTTGGTTTGTCTGTAGTCACAGTTCAAGCTCCGTTTACTCGACCGCGAAAGCGGGTGTTGTCAGGTTATAGTTTTTGTCGATCAGGGGTTGGTTTTCCAGTAGGACCCTAAACTTATCGGGTGATACGGGTGGGCTGATAAAGTAACCCTGTACTTCGTCGCAATTCAGCGCTTGTAGCAGTTCAAATTGCGTCTGGGTTTCGACCCCTTCCGCGACGACCTGCATGCCCAAGTCATGTGACATACGAATCACGTTTCGAACCAGATCGTAGCGTTCTTTACTTTCTTCCAGATCAATCACAAAGGAGCGATCAATCTTGAGCGTATCAACGGGTAACCGACTTAGATAATTCAACGAAGAATAGCCGGTACCAAAGTCATCAAGTGCCAATCGAATCCCCAATGATTTCAACTCGTGTAGCAGCTTCAGGCTGTGATCAATATCCTGCATAAGGAATGTTTCGGTGACTTCCAGTTCAAGTAAGGTTGGGTCAATTCCAGATGTCCGGATAATGCTGCGTACCGTGTCGAGTAATCCGTCTTCCTGTAACTGGCGACCAGACAGGTTTACGGCGAGAAGGAAGGGGGGAAGACCATCGAGCTGCCAAAATTTGCTCTGTGTTGCCGCTGTCGCCAGCACCCATTCACCAATTGCTTCAATCAGACCGTTATCCTCCGCCATTGGAATGAACGTAGCGGGCGAGATCATTCCCAGAGTTTGGTGTTTCCAGCGCAATAAGCTTTCGGCTCCAAGAATCCGGCCATTCGAGAACGATACCTTTGGTTGATATACAACAGAGAATTCATTGCGTTCCAGCGCGCGATAGAGGTCACTCTGGATCGTCATCAATTCGTTATTGCGTTTGTTCATCTCAGGTTGATAGCGAGGATAAATGTATCGGCCCCGGCGTTTTGAGTAGGCGGCGGCAGCCTGTGCGTTGTGCAGCAGGTCTTCAGGGCAGTGGCCGTCAACTGGGGCTATGGCATAGGCAACACTAAAAGAGATATGAACCTGCTTGTCTGCGAAAGTGATAGGGCTTTCGAATCCCTTTAAGAGTTGATTGATCAGCGTGAGCATATCCTCATCACTATTTACGCAGGGTAGCGCCAACACAAATTCGTCGCCGGTTATGCGTCCCACGTAGGCCCCGACGGGTTTGTGTTTGATCAGCTTGCGGGCAACCTCTGCCAGCAATTTATCGGCCTCGCGATAGCCAAGGCTGTCGTTAAAGGTCTTGAAGCGATTAACATCCATATAGATGAGACTCGCCGATGTTAATGCAGGTTTATCTGCCACTGAGTTGGGTAACATCCATTCTTCAAGGCAGCGAATGATTTCACTGCGATGAAGTAGGTGTTTTACACCTAAGCCGCCACTGTATGATTTCTGTCGAATGCTAAGAATCCAGCGCTTGTTGGCCGTTGGTCGGCAAGCCAACTCGAACATCTTATCGTCATATACCAGTTCAGTCTGGGTTTCGCTATCGAGACACAATAGCTCCATCTGCCTTGGAGAAACAGCATGTATAAATTCAGTGATAGAGCGATTAAGGATATTGTTTTCCGAAGCACAACACAGATCACAGGCTGCGGGATTGAGCTGGGAAACAATACCTTGAGCGTTAATCTCAAATAGCGCCTCATCACTCTCCCATACCATGCGACTCAGACCCTGCTGTTTTTGCAGCGTATGCCATTGATCAAAGGCCATCTCAATCTGCGTGATCAGCGCAGCGTCATCCCAGGGTTTGTGAAGAAACTTATACGCTGTGCCACTGTTTAGAATGCTTGTCACCGACTCGAGATCGGCATACCCGCTCAGGACAAGACCAACGATTTGGGGATGTTCTTCTTTAACGCGAAGTAGCAATTCACCACCAGTCATGTGGGGCATTCGAAAATCTGAAAGTACCACCTGAATATCGTTTTGCGACAGAACCTCAAGCGCTTCTTCACCCGAATTTGCGGTGAAGACTTTAAAGCCTGCGCGCCTGAGCAG
>NZ_JBFGYC010000419.1:0-3610 GCF_041587635.1 Pontibacterium sp.
AAGCAGGGTACGATATCTTCGTCGCTTATGGTGATGTAACTGATGCAGAATCTTGCGCTCAGTGTATCGCGACCGTTGAAGAAGTCGCTGGTGGCACCGTTGATGTGCTGATCAATAATGCGGGTATCACCCGTGACGGACAGTTCAAGAAAATGAGCTGGGAACAGTGGGATGAAGTTCTGAGTGCAAACCTGGACTCCATGTTCCACATGACACGTCTGGTCATTAACCCAATGATCGAAAAGGGTTGGGGACGTGTTATCAATATCTCCTCCGTAAACGCCCAGAAAGGTCAGTTTGGCCAGTGTAACTACTCCGCCGCGAAAGCAGGTATCCACGGCTTCACCAAAGCCCTGGCACAGGAAGTTGCAGCGAAAGGCGTGACTGTTAACACCGTATCTCCAGGTTATGTGATGACTCCGATGGTTGCTAAGATCGACGAAGCAATCCAGGAGAAAATCTGCAAAACCATTCCAGTGGGCCGTTTCGGTACACCGGAAGAGATTGGTCGTATTGTTAGCTTCCTGGCGGAAGCTGAATCCGGCTACATTACTGGTGCTGACATGTCCATCAACGGTGGTCTGCATATGCACTAATCATCTGATTAGTTGCAAGCCAATAAAAAACCCGCTTAGGCGGGTTTTTTATTGGCTGAGATATAGAGTTTTTAGTGTTTAGGAGAGATCTACACCATCTTTCCAGATCAGAGCAGGCTGTTAATCAGATGTTCAAAACGTTGCGTAAGAGCAGGGTAGTGGCTGCTAAACGGTACACATAGCCATTCACATCGCAGTGCTTTGACTGCCTTCAGGTTCAAGGCTTCTTCTTGTTGTGCCAGTGCTTGTTGCAAGCGTTGCATCTGGTATTCCATACGCAGCGCCTGATCTTCGACCGGTGATGGCTGACCCAGAGCGATCTCCAGACGAATGCAAAGCTGACGCAGGTAAGCATCCTGCTCAGTCAGACAGTCTTTCAGTGCATCACCGGACTGTTCAGCAAGTGCGCACAGGGCTTGGAATCGGGCATCGATATTGTGTTTAGTCGGCGTAGGCAGGTGACTATCATCCTGCCAGCTGTCATAGACCGCCGTGAGTGTTTCTTCGTAATCGCCTTCCAGAAGTGCAATTTCCAACTGTTCACAGAGTACCGCTTTACGTTGTAACGCTTTGACTTCATCATCCAGCATCGACTGCAATGCTTGCTGAAGTGCTTTTAGCTCCAGATAGACGGCTTGGAAACGCTGAGCTGATTGGTCGGTCAGTTGCTGTTCAACATCATCGTAGGTCTGTTCTGCAAACTCCAACAATTCGTTTAAGCGATGCAGGCCACAGAAAGGAGACTGGGCGTTTTCCATCTCCAGACAGAGGTTTTCTATCTCTAATGTCACACTGGATTTCAGTTCCGACTGATCCCGGCGGTTCTGATGATAACGGTCAAAGACGTCGTTACAGAGTTCACGAAACTGTTGCCACAGTAACTGTTCTTTGTTGCGGAATGTCGGACCGGTTTCTTTCCAGATTACCTGAATCTCTTTCACTTCGTCGGTCGCGGTGCTGAGATCGTCCTGTTCCAGCAGTGCTTTAACATCCTCGATCAAGCGGCGCTTCAGCTCACCGTTTTCTTGACGATACGCTTTCAGCGGACCTTCCAGTTCAGCCAGGCGGGTATTAAACAGTGTCTGTACTTTCTTGCCTGGGCTGCGATCGACCGGGCTATACTCACGCCATTCCCGTTTAACCTGCTTCAGCAAACCATCCAGTTCTTTCCAATTAGCATCATCCCAGTTTATGCCATCCAGATACGTTTGTAGCTGGTCGCATAGTTTCTGGCGGTTAACCAGATTCTTTTCACGGACATCTTTCTGGGAATTGAAGAACGCTTCGCAAGGTTTGTAGGCTTCATCTGCCGCCTGTTTGAAGCGCTTCCATATACGATGTGAATGCACGGAATCGGTCGAGTCGAGCAGCTTCCACTGCTGCTGTAGATCACGAATCTTGTTCGCCAGCTGCTGTGGTTCCATCCCATTCCCCGCCAGCGCTTCCATTTCTGCGCAGAGGGCTTCTTTTTTAGGGCTGACTGCGTAACCACGCCATTCCTGCATCTCCTGAACACGGGCGGTCAGTAGGCGAAAGCGGCGTTCCAGATTGCGTGGACATGAACGTCCCAGTTTCTGAAGAGCTTGTTCAGCGTGCTTGAATCGTCGGTCAGCATTTTTACTCTGACCTTCTTCAATGGCCGTCTCCAGCTGTTTCAGCGCATCCTCGAACGCACTGAACTCGGACTGACTCTGTTGTTGCAGCAGTTTGAGTTGCTGGTCGAAAGCGCGGCGACTGTTTTCCAGAGTACGTAAGGCCGCAGCTTTATTTTCTGCGGATGGCCATGCGATGGACTTAATTGTTGCGCGACATTGTTTCGCACGCTTTTCCAGCTGACCTTCAGGTAGGATATCTGTTTCAGCGGCTTGTAGAGCCAGCGTCTGAATGGTATCTGCCTGATTTACGATCTCTGCGATTGAGCTGAGTAGCTGCGTGCAGCGCTTGTGTTCCTGATCAAAACGCTTCTGGTGGTCGGCGGGCACATTTTCCATGTTTGCCCATTGAGTCACCAACAGTTCGACCGGCTCGTGACTGACTGATTCAGGCACACTGTTCTGAGCTGCGTTTTTAATCAGACTGGCGGCTGCTGAACGAAGGCCATCAATCATTGCGCTGCGCTCTTTGGCTTGGGCCGCTGCTAACGCTTGGGCTTGCTGTGTGGCAAGTTCCTGGGCTTTAATCGTTTCAAGACGTTCGTTTGCCGCCAGAAGGGCTGAGGATGCAGCCGCATGAATGTCTGACGTTGCAGAGGCTGATACTTTTTCCCACTCTGTTGTTAGCGCCTGTAACTTTGCGCCGTATTGAGGGAAATACTCGCCGCTTGCCAACTGATTGATAGAGGCGGAGAGTTCTTCACATCGCAGTTGCAGGGCTTGTGTGACCTGTTCAGCCTGCTGTAGCTCAGATAGTTTGTTACGAAAGATACGGCTGACGCTTTTGTCCCGGCCCAGTGTTTCTTTAATCAGCGCTTCTATCAGTGGCTGATCAGTCATCTTTTCGGCTGCCTGACGGCGCAGCTGTGCCAGCGCGCAGGTCCGGATCACGGTGGCGAGAGCATCCTGATCTGAGATTCTTTCCAGGGCCGATTGCTGCAAGGTCTGATCGGTTGCCTTGAGCACAATATGCGTCAATAAATTGGATGAATCCAAGGTGATTAACGCGCTGAGGCGATCTTCAATAGGTGCACTGTGCTGGTCAACAATCAGACAGCAGATTCGGTCACGCGCCGAGCGTTGAATCTGCTCATTCTGCTCATGCTGACTGATCTTGACCAGCAGTGAGAGATTATTCAGGCGAGATGTCGCGGCTTGTCGGACGTTCTGGTCCGGATCGGATTGTGCCAGTTGCTCAAGAACGGCACTTGAGTCCGGGGTGTCATGGCCTATCTCTTCAATAGCCCGCAGGCGTACTTCAGGTTTTTGATTTTGCCACTTGGGTTTAAAAAATTTGAACAACATTCAATCCCGATCCCGAAATCACAAACTAGTCAGTCGTTCACACAGAGCAACTGGGGG
>NZ_JBFGYC010000420.1:0-3609 GCF_041587635.1 Pontibacterium sp.
CCAGATATTGATTTCATTTGCGTCATTTGTACCCGCACCGTTGTTGGTATCGCTGAAGTCAAAATACATTGCGCCGACCGTCAACGTTTCGCTTGGGTGTGCGGTAGCACCGAGATAGTGGATATCGGAATCAGTACCAAATGGTCCTGCGTAATTGCCTGCAACCTCACCCTGGAACCAGGTTCCATATCCACGGTTGAAACCGAAGAATAGCGGGTCGTAACCATTGTCATAGCTGGTGTAGCGATAGTTTACGCTTGGTGACCAAGGCATATCCGCAAAGGTCCAACCTGCTTCGGCATACCATGCATCCGCATCTGCACCGGTCACACCATTTTCCTGAGTTACGTATTCGGCAGACAGGAATAAGTTCTCAACACCCGCATTGCCCTGATAGCGCAAGCTAAAGGTTTCCTGACCGTCACGACCTTCGTAGCCGAAGAAAGAAGCTTCAGTGGCATCTACGCCCTGACCTTCCATATACATCGCACCGAACGTACCGTTATCGGATACGTGCTCAACGTTAATACCTGCCAGCTCTACGCTTGCCTGAGCCGGGTTGTCGGATTCAATCCAGAAAATATCGGAGCGCAGGCCTGAGTCCCCACCTACTTTCAATACGGCGGTTTTATCAAACGCTTTACGCGCTGCCAGCCAGTACGCACCGCCACGGTTTGCACTAAAGCCAGGCACAATCCCATCCAGCCCTTCACCCATATTCAGCGAGTCGCCGTTCAGGAGAAATCCATCGCCGATTGTGACGTTCTGACGACCGATGGAAAAATCCACCATATCATTGCGAAAACCGGCGTATAGATCTTCAATTTCGGTTTCACTCTCATCACCTGTTGTCAGGCCCGCAGCATCGCCATCGCCAAACGTTGCAGAACTCAGAACGTTTGCCGCACCGTAAATAGCTGCGCCATTTTCCAGTGCTTTGCTGCCAGAAAAACCATATTTTGCGTAGACTTCAGTCCAGTTTGGTTTACTTTCAGCGTTTCCGTATGTTTCCTGGCTACTGAAATAGCCTGCGATCAGCTCCAGATCAAAGTTCAGCTCAGTACCGTCTTCATTAACCAGGTTGTACGCAGACGCTGTGCCTGATGCAGCAGCAATTGCCGCCCCCAGCAAAACACCGGAAAGCCGGCGCTTCATCTTTGAGTTCATTGTGTTCGTCCTCCGCAGTAGCGCATTTTTATTTGTTTTTATTCAAGAACTTCACTTCAGCAGGAAGGGGGGCTGCTGGTATGCAAAAGTTCGATATGGCTAGATTACCTATACGCTGTAAACAGGATTTGCGGCGGATGTAGTGAGTTGTGCAGAGATGTAACGACTTGTAATAGAGAAAAGAAAACGTCAATTCCAATTCACATCAGTTGGAATAACAAAAGTTGACTTAGCGAACCAAACCAATCGGTAGATCAACGATTGTCGGAGCATCAGGATGCAAAACAGGTTAAACCACCCTATTCGTCATCTGGCTAGATCTCATAACAATCTCATCACAAAAAATCACATGCAATATCGGTTTTCTTATGAGGATGACAGGATTGAATGCGCTCTAGTTCGTTGGGTAGGCTTATGACTGATCAGCGAGCGTTAATCCAAAATTGCCTGTTTTTATAGCTAAGAATCACCCCGTCCTGGGTGATCTGCTTCAGGGTCAATCCCGCAGCGATTGGATCACCTTCACGTAAACGCTGCCCGTTAATCTTAACCATTCTTGAGGCGGGTTTAGACGAAAAGATGTGGACGCTGAACGTGAGATCGGGCAACGCCTTTTGAAACGTTGAAGGCAACTGTTTCTGATGTGGTATGCCTGCATAGGGGTCGGGCCTGGAAGGTAGGACCTCTTTCGCAATAGGGGGTGTCAATGACGCAACGGGAACGGGTTGCTGAACGACCTTAGCAGTGGTTTTGGCTGCTGGTTTTTGAATGGCTTGAGGTTTTTTCGTTAATGACGCAGTCTTCTGTCGCTTAATATTGTCTGCATACCGCGTTGGGGCAACAGACATATCACTTGCGCGTGCGCTGGCCGTACGAATTCTGACGTTCTCTACATCGGAAAGCACCTCCGCCGACAACAACCAATCATCATTTCTCAGCGGAGGATCTTTAGCGTCAATTGGCAACTTGACCGTCACCGTTTTGTTGTCACTGAAGTCCTTTGTACCCATCGCAGTTTCGGGTGAATCCTGTTGAACCGGGAGCGCAGAAAATTTTGATAACAGAACGGTACCACCTGTTAGCGCAATCACAATCCCGAGGAAAACAGCGCCCGCCCATAGATAGGAAGTCGACTTGTTGCTCGGTGTTTCAGGTAATGACAGTGTTTGAGTTTGAATATCGGGAATACGCCCGCGATTTCGATCGTGATCGGAGTGCTTAAGTGCATCAAGGATATAGGACATGTCACACGCCTCCCTCTTTTGCTTCAAGTATCGGATCATCTTTCTGAGTAACAGAATTCAGAAGAATGGCCGTATGAGGTCCGACAACACCGTCCGGTACTAATCCATGACTTTCCTGAAATCGTTTAACTTGCGTTACCAGCCCGTTATCATATTTTTGAAAACGGAAATAACGTGGAGCCCGACTTTGAGCAAATGCTAGCTGACGATCCAACCAGATCACCTCTGGCCCTTCGGTGCCTGGATGAATAGGCGCTTTGTAATGCTGAGGGACTCGCCATACAACAGTGTATTTGCCCTCAACCCACAGCTTAAGATCCTCTATACCCACCAAGCGAACTTCACCTGCAATAAACACTTTGGCCACGCCGTTGTGTACACCTAATAACGTCGCATAGAAGCTTTGCCCTTTGGCGTTAAACAGGCTGATCACTGCTGGATGATTCAGGTTAATCAACTCATCTAAGCTACCGATTTTGAAGAGACATCTGAGACCGTTAGCTTCAGCATACCGACATACAGCCGGCTGCTTTCTGGGCTCATAAGTAAGGCCCCATTGCTGCATCAATGTCTTATATGCCTGAACTTCAGTGCGGCGGGTATCGGTGCCGGTTGGCCACTGCCAATTCGCTGGATTAGACAGTTCCTGTCCGCCGATTACCGTTTCATCACTCTGGTCGGTAAGGTTCTTCTCTGATAACGTTGAGGTGCTTGTATCGTTAGGCGGTGGTTCACTTATCTGATGCGTAACTGTCTGTAAGCTCTCAAACACATTATTGCCCGGCATGTTCTTAACCAGAACCAAACTCAAGGTAATAATGGCAACTAATGATCCAATCATCACTGTCGGCCTTGAATACCTTGCCAGTGTTGATCGACCATCCGGTGTTTCACCAAACACCTCATTGGCGGCTTTACCTAACGTGCCCGCTTCTACCCGGCTTTCCCTCTGTACGTAAGCCCCCAATAGCGCCCTGTCACAGATGATATTCACCAACCTTGGAATTCCTTTTGTCAGGCGGTAAAGGCGTTTAATGGAGGAAGGTGGAAATAGCTGTCCATCAACACCTGCAACCGACAAACGATGAGCCACATACGCAGGCAACTCATTTTGTGATAGCGCCCGTAAATGGTAACGCGCAGTAATTCGCTGATTGACTTGTCTGAGTTCTGGCTTTGACAGTTTCTCGGTCAGTTC
>NZ_JBFGYC010000421.1:0-3607 GCF_041587635.1 Pontibacterium sp.
GGCCCCGTTGCCGTTTCAAGTAGCATTAGCATACCGACTTCGGCGGCAGGAATTCTCATCGGGCCTAGGGTAATCAGAATAAACGCCAGCGGCACGATGCCGAGACACAGCAACAACATCCACCCCCATTCTGGACCTTGCAGGCTAAATGGTGAACCAAAGGTTGCGCTGATGATTGCGATGATCAGACCAGAGAGGATGAGCGCCGGTGTCATATCACGTTTTGAGTTTGCACGATCATTCACAAACTTAGCTGACAGCGCCAAACCACACACCAGCGCAATCAAATCACCTGCCAAATTGGGACTTTGCCATGATCCCGCCAGCACCCAGCTGATTCCCAGCATAGAGATGATAATCGCGATCCATGTCACCAGCGAAGATTTTTCACGCAGAAAGATCCTGGCCATTACCGCAGCAAATAAGGGTTGCGCACTGATGATCACCAGCACATTTGCCACAGATGTCAGCGTAATCGCCGAGACAAAACAGATTGCACTCACGGCAAACAGCAGCGCAGAGCGAATAAACGCAGCATCCCAACTGAAGAGTACTTGCTCAGGCTTACGAAAACGGCACCAGCAGAAGACAGCAACACTGAGGAGCAACCCGCGCCAAAACAGCAGATCAAAGGATTCAGAATTGATCAGCCGAATCAGTAACGCATCAAAGCTCAATACGAGTACACCCAATGCGGTGAGTAAAAAGCCTTTCATGTAATCCGTATTCAAGCGCTACCCTCTGCCCACTCCATTATTCTAACTCACTGGTTTTCGCCAACAGGCTCAACCAAAGTTGTACTTTCCCATCAGCACGTAGCGATGACGCAGCAAAAGAACCCCCTTCACGACTCAGGTTTGTCGTCCAGAGAGTTCATCCATTCTTCGTCTTTTGCCTCATCCCCTGCACTGATGGCATCAACCACATCAGATGCGGCTTCAGGAATGCTTTCAACAACCGCCACGGCAACATCCATAGCGTTGTCTGGTGCGGCTTCAGACAGTCGCTGAACCAGTTCGACTGCCGCTTCATGCTCTGACGTATCGTTCAATGTATCGGAGGCCGCTTCCCGATCTGTTTCGGCGCTAGTATCAGTTTCCTCAGCAGTGTCATATTCAGACTCTGCAATGTTACCCGCCATCTCCGCAGCAACGTCAGCAGCACTGTCAGGATCGGCTTCTACCACTGCAACAGCAACATCCATCGCTTGCTCCGGTGCTACCTCAACCAAACGGGACACCAATTCAACAGACGATTCATAACTGGCAACGTCTGAATCGTCTGTCTCACTCGTCATCACATCCGATGCCTTATCGGCAACATCAGTGTCTTCGCACTCTTGTTCTGAATCCCCAAAGCCACTGGCAATCTCTGCTGCGACAGCTGCCGCACTTTCTGGTTCTGCTTCTACCACCGCAACGGCAACATCAACCGCCTGTTCAGGTGCTACTTCAGCCAGTCGCGATACCAAGTCCACCTGCTGCTGATAGGCATTTTCCAACTGCTCTAAAGAACTGCCCGACGATGTTTTAAGGCTCTGGCTGACTTCCAGTGCGGCCTCAATCAGATCGCTGGCCATATACTCTTCTGCAACCGATACCGCCGTTTCCGGCACCGCATCGACCATAGTGGCCGCCATGTCCAACGCCTGATCAGGCGCTACATCCCAAAGCTCAGACACAACGTTTACCGCATCTTCTTCACTAGTATCATCGACGCGATCTGCCGGGCGTAGCGCTTCACGCTCATCCGCAAACACCTGCGCATAGTATTCTGCGACTTCAATCGCGGTTTCTGGTGCGGCTTCTGCTGCAGCACGCGCCATCTCCATACGGCGCTCAGGGAAGGTACGACCAATTTCCGCAGCGATACTCACCACCTGATCCGGATACCATTCGGCCAGCTTCGCGACCAGCTCTGTCGCCAGTTCAGGGCGAGTGGTCACAATGGCATTTGTCACATCCAAAATCTGGAATGGAATGACCTGCTTCATGACCTCATACAGGTTAAAGACATCAACACCCTCGATCTCCGCGACCGCTCCCGCCAACTCAACACCTTTGGTCGGATCGCTCAAGGTAATCGCCTGAGCCATTTTTACCGCCGCAACAGGATCATGCTGAGCCACGCTGATCACTGTTTCAGCTTCAGCACTCAGCGGTATCTCAGATTCGATATATTCGGTACGTGGATCAAGATCAACCGCAGCAGACATACCAGCCCCCTGCATGACGAAGTTCTCCTGATCTTCCACCGGCAGTGCTTCTCGCACCTGCATGCGATACAACACAAACAGCGCCAAAAGAGTCTGGATGACCGCCAGGAAATAGAACAACGCGTTGTTGCCGAACACCTGCATCGCCAACGATGCTGTATAGGGCCCAAGTACCCCACCGACAGAAAACGCCAGAATCATACTACCCATCGCGGCCACCATCTCATTCTGGCGCAGCTTATCAAACGCCTCAGAGATACTGATTGGATAGGTACAAGCGATGATGCCACAGGTGATCGCTGTCGCCAGAAAGACAGCCCAGGTCATCCCCATAAGCGCCAACAGGTTCACCGCGATACAGCTAGCCGCTGACAACGCCAACAGACACAACAACACCGTTCGACGGTCAAAACGATCCGAAAGATAACCCACCGGGAACTGCAGCAGGAACGCCCCAAGAATTGCCGCCCCCATATACAACGACAGCTGGAAATCAACGATGTCGTACTCTTTCGCAAATACCGGTAGCAGGTTAAATGCCGCCGAATAGATCAGACCGGAAATCAGACAGCTCACTACACCCAGCGGTGAGATCTTAAACAGTGCCCGCAGGGACATCGAGCTGGCATCTTCGACGACAGGTCCTTTGTGACGGCTCATTACGACGGGAATCACAGACAAACTCAGTAAAACCCCAGCGATGACAAATAGAGTCGTGGTCTCAGGCGATGCAATGTTCATAAAGAACTGTCCGATAAACAAACCCGCTAAAACCACTGCGTTGTATACAGCGAGAACCTTGCCACGCGTCTCTTTCGTTGACGCGTCACTCAGCCAGCTTTCCATGGCTGTAAAGGCGCACGCGTTGCAGAAGCCAAGCACCAAACGCATCCCGCCCCAAACAGCAGCATCTGCAAATAAACTGCAGATCAGCATGCTGACACCACCCAGCGACACACAGCCCGCGAACATACGAATATGTCCCGCACGCATAATCAGGTTTTTACTGTATATCGCCCCTAACAACAGACCGACGTAATAGAGCGACTGTACCAGACCAATCCAATCCGTACTGATCCCGTCCAACCCCATGCGCACAGGTAAAAGCACGTTCATCAGCCCGTTCCCCAAAAAGAGAATGAAGCAACTGACAAACAATGAAATGAGTGAAAAGAACGTCGCGGTCACGGCGGCAAACTCTATGGGTTAAGACGTCGGATTCTCAAGGCCGGGTGAGTTAGAGCGCTTAAGATATAGCCAGACTGATTGTTTAGTTAAGTCCACCGGATAGCTTTTAGCCATTTCTCAGTGTTCCAAGAACGACAAAAGCCGACGGCGACAACCGATCAGTTCCCTTAGGAAGTGTTCGGCAGAAGCGTATCGGCTAGTCTA
>NZ_JBFGYC010000422.1:0-3604 GCF_041587635.1 Pontibacterium sp.
ACAACCCACACACCCGGCGGCATATCCTGGAAAGCCTGCTCAGCTAGACCTGCGGGCTTTACGGGCGATAATAAACCCTGTTTAGCGACAGGGTTTGACTGCATCAATAGATACGAAAGATAACGGTATATACCCAATTGTACGGCTCAGGCTTTAAAGGAGTTAAAGTAATGGAAAACGAATTTTACCTACGCGACACGCGCTCAGATGTTGGCTCTACCTGCATGTTCTGGGCTAAAGATGGACGCGGATATGTTAGCGATTTGGACAAAGCTGAAGTATTCACCCGCGAAGAGGCGCAAAAATACGCTGACCGACAGAATCACTTTATCCCATTAAGCAAAACTAAAGTTGACGCCCTGACTACCGTTCGCGTTGATATGCAGTACCTGAAGCTAAATACGGACTTCTCCAAGGGCGTGATTGTTCATCGCCACTGCGGGCAATATGACGGTAACGATATTTTCTTTGATGACGGAGTAGGCGGGTATACCGCTGACTACAGCAAAGCGAAGATTTACGAATCAACCGTCGCTCTGTGCCAACTTCAGAATCAGTCAGGTGCAGCATTATCCAAGGCGTTCCTTGATACAATCTGCCGCCGCACGCTTCAAGCCGAAAATGTTAATCACCGGAAGATGATTACCGCTGCTGGCATCAAATACAGAGCACCGCGAAAACGTGCAACAACCGGAAAAACACGCGGAAACTGCCCGGAATGCGGAAAAATCACATGGGACTATAACCCATACGAAAACGCATACTGCAGCGAGCACGCACCTATTTACTAGAGCCGTTCACCAGCAAGCCGCTCGCTAACTTTTAGAAAAAACATAGCCAGCTGCAACACCGCCCCAGCCCGCGCCAACTCTGAGCGCGGGCGTATTTTCCACTTTTAACCACCCGTCCAGCCTGTTTATACTGGCTAACTATTCATCCCAGGACAGCAATAGTTAACGCCATGACCGCACCCAAAAACCCCAACCGCCCCGCGCCAGGCTCCAGGATCAAAGTTGACCCGATCCGCAGCAAACGCGCTATCAGCAACATTAAAAAGATCCTTGCCGACCAGCCGCGCAACCTTTGCCTGTTTACCCTGGGCATTAACACCGCCTGGCGCGCAAACGAGCTGATCAGTATCACCGTGGGCCAAGTCAAACACCTGACGCCTGGCGACACCCTGGAACTCAAGCAATCCAAAAACCAGCGCTACCGCACCACCCCGCTCAACGCCACCGCCATCCAATCTATTCAAGCATGGCTATCCCACCCCAGCGCGCCGCAGAATGACGCGCAAGCCCTGTTCACCGGCCAGCGCGGACCATTAACCGTAGAAACCGTTTCACGGCTGGTAAAGCAGTGGTGCAGAGAGACGGGGTTAAAAGGCAATTACGCCTCACACAGCTTGCGTAAGACCTGGGGATACTGGCAACGGATCGGCCGGGGAACATCGGTGGCGCTGCTTATGCACGCATACGGGCACAGCAGCGAAAAGCAGACCCTGGACTATCTGGGCATCCAGGCAGAAGAAATAACAGCGATTTACGACATGGAGCTATAACACTGCGTTAAGCGGACGGCCAGGACCGCCGCTCAACATCCATAGTTATATAGCTTTATCGCTTACCTGTAGACGGATGCTCACGCCACGATATGTAAATTCAACAGCCTCCGTGCTCTTCCCTGCCACCTCTGTGAATGACTCAACCAATAGATCAAGCGCAAAAACGTTCAAGCCAGCATCAAGCACGGCTTGGCTCGGTAGCCCGGTCTGTTCGTTACTTTTTGTAAATTCATTTTGTGCCATTGCCAACCTCGCTATATAACAATTCAATCAACGCGGACTTTCGCTACACACGCTCTCGCGTGCTCCACATCGGCCCGTTATCTCTGGGTTATTTCGCTTATCGAAGCGCTTCACTTATTCGCTGAAAGTCTCTGATTGCTGCCTCGCAACTCTCAACCGTTTCTCTGTCAGCCTCGTCTATTAGCACTAGCTCACCTGAGCGAGCATCAACTTCCGTGTGAGCAGAAATAAGCGCGTCACGATCCTGTATCGCACAACGAACAAGCTCCGCAATAACGTCTGCACGGCTTCCTGTTTCATACCCCATAACTACCTCACAAAATAACAATGCCATCCAGCGGACTCGCGCTCCGCTCTCTGGCGTTCACTACACATGGGCCAACGATGGCCGGGTTATATAGCCACTACCCTTGAAAGAAAGCCCAGCGTTTCCAGCCGCAACTAAAATCCTTCGTTAAGCCGAAATCTTTCTGTGTAAGCCAGTCCATAAACACAAAGAACGGCACCACCGCAAAAAAACGACGGGGGCGGTAATCCATGCTATTAAGAATCGGGCGCTAGTTTTCATGCTTATCTCTCTGTAGTTGACAGCCATATAACAACACATTCAACACGATGCGTTCGGACAGGTATTTCGTTATTTAATTAATTCGTTATTTATTTACTGGCTTTTCAGCATCCGCCAAAGCAACCAACCGATCCTGCAGCGCGGTCTCTCGCTTGTTGCTCTCAATCAACTGAGCATTCATCACGCCCAGCTCAGCCGTAGCGGTGGCGGCGAACTCCGCCTTTTCAACCAGATCCGCATTCAGAGCTTTCATGTGCTCGCGGGACTCTTTCAGCTCAGCCCGCAACGCTGAACAATCCTCGCGGGATGCTTCCAGATTCTGTTCTACACCCTGTAAGCGGGTGCCGGTCTGGATCAGCTCTTTTTCACGGGCGTCCGCCTGTTTTACCGCCTTATCACGCTGTTGCTTGACGGTATCCAGGCCCTTCTGCAGCGCTTCACCTTCACTTCGACATTTGCGCATATCCGTAATGGCCGTGGACAGCTCCGCCTTAGTATCCCGCAGCTGGGCGGCCAGCTCTGTATTTTTAGCGGTGACAGCTTCCAGATCCCGGCGGGTGCCTTCCAGATCAGCACGCACCTGGTTCAGCTCACCGGATACCGCCATACACTCACGGCTTTTATCTTCCAGCCTCTGCGCCGTCTGGCTGACGCGTTCTGTCTGTTCTACCAGCTGCAACCGCGATTGCTCCAGTTCCCGACGGACCGCATCAAGCTCCTGGGCGCGGTTATCGCTAAGAGTGCGCAACGTTTCCAGGTCTAAATCCTGCCTTTCAATAACTGCACTAAATTCCTGCAACTCAGCCTGGTATTCCTCTTCCTTATCGGAAAACGCCTGGCGGGCCTCTTCATGCTGTTCATTTGCCGCGCGCACCAGATCCAGCCACACCGGCCCCAGGCTTGCCATTAACTTATCCAGGGGCATTTCTGGAATAGCCGCCACCGCGCTTTCTGCGCGCTGCTTCCGCCACGCCTTCAGGTGCTTACCTATATCGTTAGGACTGCCGTGATTATTGTTTTCTTCACGAATCAAAATAGTACTTGGATCTTTGCCCTTTAATACCAGCTGATCCGCCAGACCAAAGACAACCTCTTCCGTGATTTTCTGCTTCATCGTTCCGCCGCCCCAATATAAAAATAATATAATAATAATTATATATATTATCTTATTATTTACTAGCGATCAGACACAAAAAAACCGCACAAAGGCGGCTTTATCTGGGTGGGGC
>NZ_JBFGYC010000423.1:0-3592 GCF_041587635.1 Pontibacterium sp.
CAGTCGGTGTGGCGATACCCGCGAAGATAGAACCCAGCACGATCAGGATCAGGGCCAGCGGCGGGATGATCGCTTTCAGCGCTTTCACATACTGCTGACGTTTGTTTTCAACGTCTTCATCCATCGGCAGCGCAGGCGCGGCTTCCGGTTTCATCCAGCTGTAGATCAGGATGTAGATGATATAGGCACCGATCAGTACAAAACCCGGTCCAATCGCGGCCTGAAACAGGTCACCCACCGGAATACCCAGTACGTCACCCAGAATGATCAGAATGATGGACGGCGGGATGATCTGCCCCAATGTACCGGAGGCGCAGATGGTGCCGCACGCGAGTGACTTATCGTATTTGTACTTCAACATCACCGGCAATGAAATCAGGCCCATCGCCACCACGGATGCACCCACAACACCGGTGGACGCGGCCAGCAGTGCGCCGACCAATACGGTCGAGATCGCCAGACCACCCCGAACACCGCCAAACAGTTTACCCATGGATTCCAGCAGCTGTTCTGCCAGACGGGTTTTCTGCAGCACGATGCCCATAAAGATAAACAGCGGCACGGCCATCAGCACCGTGTTTTCCATAATGCTCTGGATACGGAACGGCATGAAGGCAAACATCTCAGGGCCTTCTGCCAGTATTCCAAACAGCAGCGCAACGCCGCCAAACGTAAAGGCCACCGGGAAGCCAAACAACAACATCCCCAGCGCCACAAAAAACATGACTATACCGATCATAATTGTATTACCTGTTAATGCGTTTAATGCGTTGGAGGCTGGTAGCGTGCAACCGGATGATGACCCAGCAGAGTGTTGACTGATTTCAGCATCAACCCCGCACCACTGATGGCGATAGAGAAGAAAGCAAAGGGAATCACCGCCTTGATAATCCAGCGATACGGCAAACCACCCGGATCACCGGAAGTCTCGCCCAGCTCATACGCTTCGCTGGCAAAACCTACGCCGTACCACGCCACCAGCAAGGCAAACGGCAGTAACAAGATCAGAGAACCCAGCAGATCGATCCACGCCTTTTTGTTGCCCGTCAGGCGTTCATAGATCAGATCTACACGTACGTGGCCACCCGTGCGCAGGGTATATGGCACCCCCAACATGAACATCGCCGCAAACAGGTGCCATTCCAGCTCCTGCATGCCGATTGATACATCGTTAAACAGGTAACGCATGACAACGTCGAAGAAGACGTTAAATAACATCAGGATAAATAACAGGGCGGCAATCTTACCCAGCAGGTCAGAGAAGGTATTGATCGCGCGTTCCAGACGGAGCAGAAACATAACAGCGCCTCTAGAGTAGAGATGGGAGGAGACTGCGTGAAAGCGTCACGAGCGCAGCTTAGGCAAGGCAAAGCTTGGCGAGAACGCGCAGTTTACGTTTTGTAAATGAGCATTTTGAGCCAAGCTTTAACGCCGCCTAAGCCAGCGCAGTAGGTTTCACGTAGTCTCCAGCGGATTTACTGAGACGACAGGCTATTCAGGTAGGCCTTATCGGAGATGTCGGTCCATACACGGGACTTCTGCATGTACATCGCCTGAGAGGTGATGATCTCTTTCGCCAGAGGGTCAGCTGCGGCTTTCTCTTTCAGCAGTTCAGTGTTGGCTGTTTTCATCGCGCCGATTACGTCAGCTGGGAACGATTTGATCTGGATATCAGGATGCGCTTTCTTCATCAGATCCCAGTTTTCAGCTGACATGTGGTAAGACTGGATGTACATGTCATACGCCGCGGTACGCATCGCGACACGCAGAATCTCTTGCAGATCGGCAGGCAGTTTTTTCCAGGTACGCTCGTTCACAAGGAACTGCAACTCAGTCGCAGGCTCATGCCAGCCGGTGTAGTAGTACGGTGCGATTTTGTGGAAACCCATACGCAGATCAAGAGATGGGCCTACCCACTCCAGTGCGTCGATGGTGCGGCGTTCCAGTGCGGTGTAAAGCTCACCCGCTGGAATGTTGGTTGGCTTCGCACCCAGTTTAGCCAGTACTTCGCCCGCAAATCCCGGAATACGCATTTTCAGACCTTGCAGGTCATCCAGCGAGTTAATCTCTTTCTGGAACCAACCGCCCATCTGGTTACCGGTATTACCACCCGGGAAGCTCATCAGGCCGTATTTGCTGTAGACCTTCTCCATCAGCTCCATACCGCCACCGTTGTAGAACCAGCCGTACTGCTCGGGCGCGGTCATACCAAAGGGCATGGTGGTGAAGTACAAGGTGTTAGGCACTTTGCCTTTCCAGTAGTAAGACGCAGAGTGCCCCATATCGTACTGACCGGCACGCACCATATCGAAGATACCGAACGGTGCTTTGTGTTTGTTTTTGGAATCGATGGTGATCTTCAGACGACCGTTGGACATGGTCTCGGCCATTTTCGCCATGTTACGCGGCGCGTCACCAAAGATTGGGAAGTTGCTTGGCCAGGTTTCAGCCATCTTCAGGCGATAGACTTTATCATTATCCGCAGCCTGAGCAGGCGCAGCCAATGCCGCGACACAGGCTGCCGCCGCGATCAGTTTTTTAGTGAAGGTGAGCTTTATCATTTTTGTTTTATTCCTCAGTGTGGACTCTAATTCGGGACCTGAGCAGTACGGAGATAGATTGCCCTGCTAAGGCCAAAGCCAACATTCGGAATAGTTCGCAAACCGCCTGAAAATACTACGTAGGCCGGTGCGTAGAAGTGCGTTTGGCCCTACGTAAAACTACGCAAACGCTTGTTTTATCAGGGATACAATTTGTTGTACAAATTAAGGAAGGGATTCTTCTGCGGAAAACCGCCCAACAATTGATCAATTAATAACCACTGGATTTAAAAGAGTTTTTTGCGAAATTCGGTCTAGTACGGTTTAATGCGTGACTTGCTGCGCAGATCCTGTGGCAGCTGGGTTTCCCGTCAGTTTCCGGTAAGGATGTTTCTATGAACGATGCCTGCTTCCAGCTTAAAGGTAGCGCCGTCAGCATTATTGTACTCGAGCTTTATCACTACTCTGTTCCATCCTTTACCGAACTGCTTGGCGACAAAGTGCGTCAGGCTCCACAGTTTTTTCAGCAGTCACCGGTGGTGATCAGTCTGGAGAAACTTGAAGAGACTCCGTCTCTGGATTTTGCCAGCCTGCTGGAGATCTGCCGCGAGTTTCATCTACAGCCGATGGCATTGCGTGGTGTACCTGAACATCTGCTGGCGTCTGCGCGTGATTGCGGTCTTGCATTGATTCCGGCAAACCAGCGTAACAGCACTGAGCTGGACACCCGTCAGACAGAAGATCAACCCGATGCGCAGGCAGAAGTGGTTGTGAAGAAGATTGTTGAAGAGAAGCTGGTCCGTCGCCCAAGTAAGGTGATCACCCGCCCGGTGCGTTCCGGTCAGCAGGTGTATTCCGAAGGCGACCTGATCGTGATGTCGCAGGTGAGTGCTGGCGCTGAAGTTCTGGCCGAAGGTGATATCCACATCTACGGCACATTACGTGGTCGCGCGCTGGCCGGAGTAACCGGTGATACGAATGCAAAAATTTTCTGCCAAAATCTGTCTGCCGAACTGATTGCGATCGCCGGTAACTTTATCTTAAGCGATTCA
>NZ_JBFGYC010000424.1:0-3592 GCF_041587635.1 Pontibacterium sp.
GCTGCTAGTTTCGCCTGATTGGCTTTTTTGGCATACGGCTGCGTTTGCCATCGAAGAAGGCTAATACTCTGAACCAATAGAGTGATTCTTCATAACCTAGGCTGTACGTTGGGCGTGCAGGCGGAATGAGCCCCAGCTTGCGTCCTAGGCTGACAATCACGTAGAACGTGAGTTTTAGCGTCAGCCATGGAGCGAGTACCACGAATACCATCAGGCAATACCGAGTAAGCGCGTAGCCTATGCCATGAGGTTGTTCTAGTAAGGCAATGCCAATACACCAGCCAAGGCCTGCCAGCATGGCTATTGGAAAGGTAATGGGGGCAAGTCGCATCATAAACTGCATGTTAGCGCCCTCCGATTTTGTATTGTGAAGCGGGCTCAAAGTTCACCAGCGGTTCGATCACATCAGCCACGGTTTGATGAGCAATACGGCGCTCTTCAAAGTAATCGTGGCGGTCGTAGATACCCTCAACGCCTTTTAGCTTATGGTTAAGACAGCGTTCGGCCACGTTGCCTGCAATGCCTAAAGAGGCGGCAAGGCTGCGAAAGGTACGGCGTAAATCGTGTACGGTGAAGTGTTCAAGTTTACCCATTTTATTGGGTGGCTGTTTTTTGCGCCCAGGCTCGCGACCAAAGAGTTTAGAAATGGCGCGGTTTAGCGTATCTGGCCCCATATGTGGACGATGGCTTGCTCGTCTGGCTGGGAAAACATAAGGCGAGCCACAAGCGCGGATTTGCAACTCTTTAAACCAAGCAATGGCTTGGCGTGGTAAGGGAATGCTGATTGGCACGCCGGTTTTGCTGCGTTCTTTGGGTAGATCCCACACGCCTGTGGTTAAGTCCATTTCACGCCACATGGCTTCGCACAGTTCGCTTTTGCGTACGCCCAACACCAAAAACAGGCAGCAAGCGAGGTAGTTGTCGCGGCCAAAGCTATTGATATGGGTATGAAACACACTAAAGGCGTAGTGAATTTCCTCTTTGCTGAGCATCCTGTCTTTACTGGACTCCACGCCACCGGCATCGACCACGGTAAATGCTGCGGCTGGGTTGTTCAGCGTTAAGTCGAGCTTTATCGCATGTCGAAACAGCTGCTTCATGTACATCAAGGTATCGTTGGCAATGGTAGGGCGGTTACTTTCTCGAATGCGCTCTAATACTTCACGTACATGTGTTGGACGGACTGCTTGGATAGGGAGTTGACCAATCACTGGTGCAATCTCTTTGGTAAAAACACGTTTGGGTATATTGGGGTGCTTTAACCGGCGACTTAAGTCTTTGGCATACCAGTCTTGAAACAGCTGGCTGACATTTTGGATCTCTGGGATGGTTTCAATAGCGCGAATTGCTAATGGATCTTCACCTTGCTGAAGTTGTAGCTGCATTTTAGACGATTCAAGTCGAGCCTCTGCTAAGGTCATACTTGGATATTGACCGAGCGTGGCTTCTCGTCGTCCGTTTAGGCTGGTATACCTTAGCATCCAATACGGCATGCCAGATTTTCTTACGCAAAAATATAGGCCATTACCATCACTGTATTTTTTGTTTGCTGCTGCGGTGCGAGCATAAGATTGCACCTGAGTTGCGGTTAGTTTTGCCATCGTTTGTTACTCTATATTCCTAAGAAATCGTTAAAATTTGCTCACCATTGCCCACCACTGTTTGTTTATCGATTGGTTCGATAGTTGAGTGATTGAACAATCTGCAAGCAGCACGATAAGTGGGGATGTCATAAGGCGGTGGTGAGATAGATGCAAAAATCTGCTCACCAGATACCTTGACTTTTTGCTTATTGAGTCAAAAAAACAGGTCTTGCCCACCATTTTGCCCACCACTTAAACAGCAACTGGTAACGGACATCTGCAAACCGATTTGGACGGGGAAAATAAAAAAGCCCTGTATTTACAAGCAAATAACAGGGCTTTTAAGACATTCTTGGACGGGTAAAAAAACTATTCGATGTTTTGGATCTGCTCACGCATCTGCTCAATCAACACCTTCAGCTCCACCGCGCACTGAGTGGTATCGGCGACAATGGATTTGGAAGATAACGTATTAGCTTCGCGGTTCAGCTCCTGCATCAGGAAGTCGAGTCGGCGACCGATCGGGCCTTTTTGCTTCAATACGCGACGCACTTCCAGCACATGCGTATTGAGACGGTCCATCTCTTCATCCACATCCGCTTTCTGTGCCAATATCACCATCTCCTGTTCAAGACGGCCTTCATCCAGATCCTCTTTCAGCTCTTCCAGACGGCTGCGCAGATTATCGCGCTGCGCCTGCAGGATCTGTGGCAGCTTGCTGCGCACTTCAACCACGATCTCGGAGATCGATACCAGACGCTGCTCAATCAGCGCATTCAACTCAACCCCTTCGCGTTCACGACCGGCAATCAGATCATCCAATGCACTGCCAAATAATTTCAGTGCTTCGGCTTTTACCTGATCCATATCGATCTGAGCATCTTGCAATACACCTGGCCAGCGCAGGACATCCAACGGATTCATCGGCTGAGTGTTACCCGACAGTGACAATGCTGCCACTTCATCGGCCGCCGCAATCAGTTCTTTGGCAAACTCGCTGTTCACCGTCAGCTGTTGCGCCTGAGCTTCAGGGTGAAAACGCAGCGTGCATTCAACTTTGCCGCGACTCAGCTTCTTACGCAGCTGTTCACGCAGAGACCCTTCCAGCTCACGCAGACTTTCCGGCATGCGCAGGTGAGGTTCCAGATAACGATGATTGACGGAACGGATCTCCCAGATCAGGGAACCCCAGGAATGCTCGGCCTCCTGCCGGGCAAAAGCGGTCATACTACGTGTCATATGGCTTTATCTCGATTAGAATGCAGGCTTCATTCTAACAGCCAAGCGTACACAGCGGCTATCTGCGGTGTACGGAAAACAAGCAACGGTAGTTAATACGTATGAGCTCCAGCATCTCCGAACAGCTGAACAATCTCGGTCTGAACAAGTTACGCCCGAGTGGCCGTCAACCGGACCAGATGCGTCCGGTGAAAATCACCCGCAACTTCACCTGCCATGCAGAAGGCTCAGTGCTGATTGAATTTGGCAACACCAAGGTGATTTGCACTGCATCTGTTGAGCGCGGTGTACCACGCTTCCTGCGCGGTAGTGGTAGCGGTTGGGTCACTGCTGAATACGGCATGCTGCCTCGTTCAACGAACTCGCGTAATGGCCGTGAAGCCGCCCGCGGCAAGCAGAGCGGACGTACCACTGAGATTCAGCGCCTGATCGGCCGTAGCTTGCGTGCCGCACTGGACCTGAAAAAGCTGGGTGAGAACACCATCACCATCGACTGTGACGTTATTCAGGCCGACGGTGGTACACGTACAGCCTCGATTACAGGTGCTTATGTTGCGCTGGTTGATGCTATCAACGTGCTGAAGCAGGATAAAAACGGCGCGATGAAAGGCAACCCTCTGAAACATGAGATTGCCGCAGTGTCTGTTGGTATCTACGAAGGCGAAGCGGTGCTGGATCTGGATTACGCAGAAGACTCCAAAGCCGAAACCGATATGAATGTCATCATGACCGGTTCCGGTGGCTTTATCGAAGTTCAGGGCACCGCTGAA
>NZ_JBFGYC010000425.1:0-3581 GCF_041587635.1 Pontibacterium sp.
ATTTTCCCGATCACTTCTCCGAACCGCTCATCAACCACCGGCAAGGTTAAACGTAATACGCTGTAATACTCATCACCTTCCACATTGACGCTGCTCCAGGCCCCCGTGGACGTGTAATGCTGACTGATCTTTTCTAGTGGAAGTTGTACTCCAAGAAGGCTGCTATTGGTGCCAACGGTGGGAACACCGTCACTATTTTCAATCACGACGGCATCAATATGTTGACCATTCTCTCCCGCAAGCAAAGTGCCTATTACCCGGGAGATCATTTTCGGTTCGTTCGCGTTTAACGCCCAGCGTAACTCTCGAGCTTTAATGACTTCCTGACTAATTTGCTGAATGTTCTTAAACCGCGCCTCAATGAGGCTGTTCAATGCGCGCTGGTCCCGTTCGTAAGCCAGCTTAATTTCATGCTGAAGTGCTTTCTCTGAACCAAGGTAGGCAGGTGTCAGCAAAATAGCTGATGAAGCTGCCAACAAGGCAAACACCAATAGAAGAATGACGGTAGAAAAACGTACTTTTTGCACTTATTGAGTCTCTATTGGCTGATCACTGAGTCGGAACGCTTGTTGTTTGAGCTTATTAACCTCAGCTGGCAACTGATCCTTGTTCAGCAGCTTTATATCTCCGGAAAATATTTGGGGTACGCGCTGCGCTTGATCCAGCTGGTCCAGCTTGATCGCCTCCGCCATCGCAATACCATTGTCATCGTTAATTCGCATGACAGTGACATCAAGCCCTTGATGATTCAGCTCCTTGAGTTCCGCGTCACCTCCTCCCCAACCATTTAGCAGGATGTCCAACCGATCACTTTCACGTAAAGCACGAAGTGCCCCAAGCGCTACATCGGTTGAATTGGCGAAAATCATCTTAATATCAGGGTGCTTCTCCAGAGTTCTGAGCGTAGCGGTATAGGCTTTCTCCCGATCACCATCGGTGTAGTAGGCGGCAACCTGAGTCACACGAGAATGCTGTGCAACTTCTCTGGCAAAGGTGTCACCACGCATCTGGCTGACATAACCTGGAGAGAAGTACAGCATAAGATATTTACCCTCGTGGTTTATCTGCTTGAGCATCCAGTCGGCCATCAGCTTGGTCCCCTGAGCATGATCAAATCCAACATAGAGAAAGGGCTGATGTGCCTGCCAACGCACCAGTGGCGTGGTGACATTTTGCAGAATAAGCTTGGGCTTCCCCCGTGCGATCAAGCGTTCGATCATTCGGCTCTGCGGGGCAATATCAAGCGTAAAGACCAGATAATCCGGCTGCCACTGTAAAGCTTCTGCTAGCTGCTGACTTTGTAGCGCGGTATCAACGGAGGGACGGGATAAGAAGGATTTAAGCTCGTAAGGGAGTTGAATACTCCGCAAACGATGTTCAAAAGAAACTAAGCTCCGGCGCCAGTAGTCCGAGGTCTGCAGACCCGGATAGATCACCGCGATTCGTACCGGGCGTTCTGGTACTGCCACAATGGGTTCTGCCGGCGCGCGCACAATCTCAGAAAAAGCGTCCATAACCGTACGCTGTTCAGGATGCTGGCTAACATACTCGTCGATACGGATATAGTCTTCCGCCGCCTGTATCCTCAAACTTGACAGCATCAGAGTCAGTAAGACAACTTTCAGTATTTCGATCCGCGATGAAAACCGAAACATGGTTACCAACCTCCAGATAATTTTTATCACTCAACGTAGTGTAATAGAACAGAGTGTACTGCCTATCTGGTGTGGGGAAAAGTTGAGACATACGTGTATGAAATTGATATTAGAAAGAAAATTCAGTTCCTCGTGCTAAAGAGCGATGACTGGCCCGTTCAGAAGTAGCGGTGCAATGGATCTATCGGCCCGTTTTGCTCACCTAACCGAATCTGGCTGAGAGGATCCTGGACTTACTGCATGATAGTAAGTCACTTACGCAACATAACTTAGCTCGGCGCAAATCCTAATCTCCCGCCATCGCAGCACTTCAATGCCTATCTGGATACATTACTCTGTCCTTTTGATCACCGTTTCCGTATTCAGATCGGCCTCTCCAGAAAGCCTCAGCACTTCAGCCCGCGTGCGATCCCGCAACACTAACGCCTGCTGCCAGAGGTTTTTCCCTTCCCCAGCATGACTGGAGATAGGTTCACCGATGGAGATGATGATATGCCCCCGCCTTGGGAACCAGCTGTTTGCGCGGAGCATGGTTCGGGTTCCTCTTATCGCCACAGGCACCACTGGCAGTTGCTGCTGACACGCGGTTGTAAATGCACCAAGATGAAAGGATCTGAGGCCAGGTACGCGAGTGAATGTGCCTTCTGGAAAAAAGAAAAGAGGCGTGCTCTCTCCAACCTGATGCGCCAACCGAGTGATATCAGCATGCCCCCGATCCGGATCAAAACGAGCAACAAATTCGACACCGATCTTACGCAACAGAAAAGCAATCAATTTTTTCTCTTCTAATTCCCCTTTGGCTACAAACCGTACACAACGTGGCAAAAAGCCCACCAGTGCGTAGCCATCGAGATAACTGGAATGATTGCAGACAAAAACACAGGCTTGTCCCTGCGGCGGCAGGTGCTCAGCGCCTTCAAGCCGCACCGATGTACCCGTTAGCATGCCCAGAAGCCGGACCGCCTGCCGAATCACCCTCCAACGCAACTTCACGCAGGGAAGCAACAGGAATGGCGGCAAAACCAGACAAAGCAACAGACCGTAAAGGCTCCAACCATAGGTGGCAAAAGCATAATCCAGAAACCGCTGCCGGAACCTTCCCACCCGTCCAGCCAACTCCTCCCGAGCAATGCGCAACCATTGCAACCAGCGACTTTCTGGCATCCTGCTGAGATTCCCCCCCTCGTACAGTGCCTTACAGGCTGAACGGCGCACCTTGCCGCTGGAGGTTTTCAGCACGCGGTTTGGTATTACCAACAAGACTTCATCCACCGGTTGACCCAACAGATCGACAGCTCGCCGATTAATTTCAGCACTCAGTTCCGCGCGGCGAGTATCATCCTGCTGCCGGGTTTCAGCCATCACCACCAGGCGCTCAGTACCTCGTTCGGGGCTGCGGCTACCAAAGACCACCACGCCACCTTTACGGATTCCTTCCATGTTTCCTATGGCAGTTTCTAACTCCGCCGGATGAATATTACGTCCCGCCAGTATAATCAGGTCCTTCTGCCTGCCGGTCACATAGAGCTCACCCTCCGAGATATAACCAAGATCACCTGTTTCAAGCCAATCATCATGGAACAGGACCGCAGTTTGCTCCGGGTTACGATAGTAGCCACTCGTTGAAGAGGGCCCCTGAAATTGAATCCGCCCTTCCTGTCGATCTGGCAGCTCCCTATCACGGTCATCCACCACCCGAAGCTGATGCTGTGGCAACGCCCGTCCACACGCAACCACTTCAATCACTCCGTTCTTTTCAGCAGAGCAAGGCTCTGCCCAACCCGTGCGAGTGAAACACTCACGCTCGATCAGATTCACCTTAGGTCCCCGCTGCAGCGCCGGAAACGCCAGCCCTACTGTACTTTCAGCCAAGCCATACACCGGCATCATCGCCTCGGGATTAAATCCACAACCAGCAAACCGTTC
>NZ_JBFGYC010000426.1:0-3572 GCF_041587635.1 Pontibacterium sp.
GGGCTGGGTCGGTAGTTGAGCGGTGAGCAGGCGTAATGTATGGAACGCTTCCTCGTCACAATCGCTTAACCCCAACAGAACAATGTCGTCGGCATGTAAAGATTCCGCAGACAGCGCGTGCAGGGTTGGAAAACAGAGCAATTGTGTCGCGGTGATACCTAAAATATCACGCAGCCGATCACAGCAGCCGCTGTCACCATCGATTAATAACAACCGTGGCTGACTGTTTTTAAGCTGTTTGGGTGCCGATAACATCGGACGTTTCCCCCTTTACACTAAGGGCTCTGGGTTTAACTGATCCATGTTGTAGAAATGCGAACATGCCATAATTGAGTGTTGACAGTATCTGCATCATATAGTGTTCTTGAGTTGGATTTCAAACGTACGTTTTAATTTGTTTGTTCTCAGTGTGTTATGAGTTACTTGTTGTTTAAACCACGGCCAGAAGTTACCTTTTTTGAATTATTATTCAAGTGCTTGTGTCGACTAAAATTCCGGAGTGTTGCTTAAATGTCCCGATTAAACCCTCGTCAGCGGGAGGCAGTGAACTACATCAGCGGCCCGTTGCTGGTGTTGGCCGGTGCTGGCTCCGGCAAAACCAGTGTGATTACCCGGAAGATTGCGTACCTGATCAATGAGTGCGGTGTGTCTGCACACAATGTAGCCGCAGTGACGTTTACCAACAAAGCGGCACGCGAGATGAAAGAGCGTGTATCGTCGCTGCTGGTGGGCAAGCCAACCAAAGGGCTGACGGTCTCCACATTCCATAACCTGGGTCTCAATATCATCCGTAAAGAACATAGGGTGTTGGGTTTTAAACCAGGGTTTTCGATCTTTGATGATCAGGACAGCAAGGCCCTGTTGAAAGATCTGATGCTGCATAACGGCGAAGATACCGATCAGGTTGACGCGGTGGTGCATCAGATCTCGAACTGGAAGAACGACATGGTAGAGCCGGAAACCGCGTTGGCAACGGCTCAGCTGCCGCAGGATATTCTCGCGGCACGTGCATATGAATCGTACAACACGCATCTGCGTGCCTATAACGCGGTGGATTTTGACGATCTGATCCTGATCCCGGTGAAGTTGTTTACCGAACATCCGGATGTGCTGGATCGCTGGCAAAATCGTATCCGTTATTTGCTAGTGGATGAGTATCAGGATACCAACTTGTCTCAGTACCGGCTGGTGCGTCAGCTGGTCGGCCATCGCGGCGCACTGACCGTGGTGGGTGACGATGATCAGTCTATTTATGCATGGCGTGGTGCGAGACCTGAAAACCTGGTGCAGCTAAACGAGGACTTTCCGTCTTTGAAGGTGGTGAAACTTGAGCAGAATTACCGCTCAACCAGCCGTATCCTGAAGGCGGCCAATACCCTGATCGCGAATAATCCACACGTCTTCGAAAAGACCTTGTGGAGTGAAATGGGGTTTGGCGATGAACTTCGGGTTATCCACACCCGGAATGAAGATGCTGAGTGTGAACGAATCGCCACCGAAATCCTCGATCAGCACCTGCGCAAAAAGGTGCAGTTCAAAGATTTTGCCGTGTTGTACCGCGGGAACTTTCAGGCACGCCTGATGGAGATGAAACTGCAATCCTATCAGGTGCCTTACAAGCTGAGTGGCGGCACCTCGTTTTTTGCGCGGGCAGAAATCAAAGACCTGATGTCCTATCTCAAGGTGCTGGTGAATCCGGACGACGACAACGCTTTCCTGCGTATCATCAACTTGCCGCGCCGTGAAATCGGGCCAAGTACTTTGCAGAAGTTGGGTCAGTATTCGGTCGAACGTCAGATCGGCATGTTTGCGGCCTGTGATGAGCTGGGGCTGGAGCAATCGTTGCCTGCCGCGGCGGTGGATCGGTTGCGCCGGTTCTGTAAGTGGATGCACAATATCTACCGTAAGAGCGAGCAGGGTGATCCGATCGACGCTGTGCGCGAGTTGATCATGGATATTGATTACGAAGGTTGGATCCGGCAGAACAGTTCCAGTGAAGCGATGGGTGATAAACGTATCCAGAATGTCTGGTTTCTGGTCGATTCCCTGAAAAACACACTGGAACGGTTGCAGGAAGATGACCCCGATGCCGGCCTGAAGGAAACCATCGCCCGTTTGATGTTGCTCGATATGCTGGATCAACAGGCGGAAGATGAGGATGACAACCGGGTGCAGCTGATGACCCTGCACGCCTCCAAAGGTCTGGAGTTTCCGCACGTGTTCCTGATGGGCATGGAAGAGGAGTTGTTACCCCATCGCAACAGTATTGAAACCGACAATATCGAAGAGGAACGCCGTCTGGCGTACGTAGGGATCACCCGTGCCCGTGAAACCCTGACCATGACATTGGCGAAGCAGCGTAAGCAATACGGTGAAGTGGTGGATTGTGCGCCAAGCCGGTTTATCGCCGAGTTGCCACAGGATGATCTGGATATTGAAGGTGGATCAGAAAGTTGTCCGGTGCGCAGTCGTGAACGGGGTCAGGCCACGTTATCCAACCTGCGTAACATGTTTGATTGAATCAACCACTGAATATCAGACACAAAAAAGGCCGCTCATCAGCGGCCTTTTTTTTCGACTCAGGCTAAATTATTTAGCGCTGTCCAGCATGTACTGGATAGAACCCTGAATCTCGTCGTCAGAACAGTCAGCACAAGTACCACGTGGTGGCATTGCATTGATACCGTTGATCGCGTTCGCCATCAGAGTTTCCATGCCTTTACCTGCACGGTCAGCCCAATCAGCTGTGCCGAATTTAGGAGCGCCAGCAACACCAGTACCGTGACAAGCAGCACATTTAGTGTTGTAAACGTCTTCAGCAGAACGAGCACCGCCGGAAGCCGCAACCGCAGGAGCGCCACCGCAAGTGTCGTCGCCTTCTACGCAAACAGAGCCTACCGCTTTGATACGCTCAATAATTTTTTCTTCTTCAGTAGCCGCCTGAACAGAAGTAGCCAGCATAAAGCCCAGCCCCAGAGCGCACAGCATAGAAGCAAATTTCTTCACAGTTACGACCTCACAATCATCCTAAATTTAAAAATATTTCACAGTCTGGTCTGCCGGATGCCCCTCACGAGCGAGTGCAGACTCCACTGCGCAAAACTTAATCGGCGGGCATTATAACGGTAAATACGCACAACGGAAACGGGGCTTTGGCAAAGGTCTAAGGTGAAATAGGTAAAAGCATCCATTTTGGCGCGCTATTTGCCCGTTTTTTGACCTGAATTAACAAACTTAGCTGTCTGTTTTTTGTACGTCTTAACCATCTGGGCCGATCAATCTTTAACCGCCCTAAACCCGCATGAACAAAGACTTGGCAAATGGGTCGCAGATACGTAATATTGGCGCCTGCAAACACTTCCTAGCGCCTGTAGCTCAGCTGGATAGAGTAGCAGGTTCCGATCCTGTTGGTCGGGGGTTCGAATCCCTCCAGGCGCGCCATTTTTTATTAGGTGGTTGGTGGGAGTTTGTAAACATCTCTTTGAGATATGTGCCGCTATAGCTCAGCTGGTAGAGCAACTGACTTGTAATCAGTAGGTCCCGAGTTCGACTCTTGGTGGCGGCACCATTTA
>NZ_JBFGYC010000427.1:0-3569 GCF_041587635.1 Pontibacterium sp.
CACAAGGTAGTACATATATGATGCGCGCTGTTCAGGATTTGAGTTTTGCCGTAAAAATCGGTTTGATTGTTTCCCTCCTTATTTCCTTACTCCTGATTACTTCTGTTTATGGCATTTACAAAATCAGTCTTGTTGGGCAAGAAATGGAAACTATATCGAAGGAAGATATGCCTCTCACAGAGCTTGTCTCCGATGTGACCATTAAGCAGCTGGAAAAGGCGATCCTAATCGAAAAAGCGATGCGCACGGCAGGGCTTGGCGAGGGAACTGACGACATCAACATACTCCATCGCCAGATTAATCAACTGGCGCAGGATATCAATACGGAAATCAAGCAAGGCGAAGCAATCCTCAAGACAGCCAAAACACACGCGCTCACCCCTCAGTTGGAGCAGGAACTCCTGAAACTGGAACAGGAACTGATATCCATTGAACAGGAACACACAACCTACGAGGCTATGGTCGAAGACCTGCTTCAACAAATTGAACGCAATGATACGGTTTCAGGCGCTAACCTAAGAGCTCTGGAAAAAGCACAGACCACGATTGATCACCACTTGGAAGCGCTACTTCAGGGTGTGATAAAAATGACCGAACACGCCTTGGAAACGGTATATCACGATGAACAAGAGGCGCTAAAGGGTATGGTGGCTATCTCAATAGCTTCTGTCGTGTTTGGGCTCTTTATGGGCATCGTTCTCACGCGTTCGATTACCCGCCCACTGAAGAATGCGGTCTCTGCTGCTGAGCGCCTCGCTGAAGGCGACCTCACTGTTCAGATACAAGCTGGGAGTAAAGACGAAACAGGTCAGCTTCTTATCGCTATGAAACACATGACCGAACGCCTGTTGGATACCGTTAGTCACATCTCCGCAGCATCTGAGCAACTTAGCTCGGCAACGGAAGAGATGTCCAACGTCACCAACCAGACCGCTGCCAGCGTACACTCTCAGAAATGTAACCTGGAGCAAACGGCCACGGCGATCCACGAGATGTCGGCGACGGTGGGGGAAATTGCTCAGAACGCCCAAGTAGCCGCTACGTCCACCTCCGCAGCAGATAGCGAAACAAAGCAAGGCCTCGACGTTATTGAAAACGTTAACGAAATAATATCCTCTCTGTCCGACGATATCGGTAACACAAAAGCGGCAATCATCCGCCTGGATGAACAAACCTCCAACGTCGGCTCAATTCTTGAAGTAATTACTGCGGTTGCAGATCAGACCAATCTGTTGGCACTCAACGCAGCGATCGAAGCAGCTCGTGCGGGCGAGCATGGACGTGGATTTGCTGTTGTCGCAGATGAAGTCAGGACGTTGGCATCCCGTACTCAGGAGTCGATAACCACCATTCAAGATTTGATTACCAACCTACAGCAGGAGTCGAAAAACTCCGTCAGGGCGATGGACGTGGGTGAGCAAAAGGTTCAACAGAGCGCCAAGATGGCACAACAGGCCGGTGTTGCATTGACGTCCATCGAACAAGCCGTATCATCAATCAACGATATGAATCTGCAGATCGCCAGCGCATCAGAGCAACAAAACATGGTAGCCGAGGAGATAACCCATTCGGTTTCTAACATCAATCAAGCCAGTGACGAAACCAATAATGGCGCACAGCAAATTGCGGTATCCAGTGAGGAACTGTCGCAGATGGCAATGAGCCTAAAGACACTGGTTAGACAGTTTAAAATAGAGGCCTGAATTACTACATATAAGTTGTAGTAATTCAGACCCGATCTGACAGTTACCGACTTACCAGGGTGTGACTGTCAGGTCAAAATCAGTTCAGCTTCTTCTCCAGCCAAACTGACTTCCCATCAAGCAATGTTTCCTTCGGCGTTCTGCCGCAGCACATTTTTCCCTGATGGGTACGTTCATTGTTGTAATAATCGATCCATATATCCAGATCTTTCTGGAGTTCGTCGATGCTTCCATACAGTTTCTTGCGGAAAGTTACCTGATAAAACTCCTGTAAAATCGTCTTATGGAAGCGCTCGCAGATACCATTAGTCTGGGGTGACTTCACCTTAGTCTTGGTGTGATCAATATCATTAATCGCCAGATAAAGCTGATAGTCATGCTGCTCGGCCTTACCACAATACTCTGTCCCCCGGTCGGTCAAGATGCGTAAGAGAGGAAGCTCATTGGTCTCGAATAAGGGAAGCACCTTGTCGTTAAGCAGATCTGCAGCTGTGATCGGCGTTTTGGTCGTGTAGAGCTTGGCACAAGCGACCTTGGAATATGTATCCACGAATGTCTGCTGGTAGACGCGCCCAACGCCTTTCAGGGTGCCCACATAGAAGGTATCTTGAGAGCCAAGATAACCAGGGTGTGCGGTCTCTATCTCGCCTGCGGCTTCATCATCTTGCTGTTTGCGTTCAAGGGCTACGACTTGAGACTCCGTCAGGATAATGCCTTCTTCAGCAACTTTGGCTTCTAAGGCCAATAGGCGCTGCTTAAAGTTTCCGAGCTCATGTCTGAGCCAGACACTACGGACTCCGCTGGGTGAAACGAATACACCGCGTTTCCTTAACTCATTACTGGTTCTCGCCTGACCATGCGCGGGCTGTTCAATAGCATAAGCGACAACCGCTGCTTCAATCTGATCATCAACTCGGTTTTTAAGGTTAGGTTTTCGACGTGTTTGGTCAAAGAGTGCTTCAACCCCGCCATCCTCAACAGCAGCCTTGTAGCGATAGAAAGTGTCTCTAGATAGGCCCATTACTTTGCAAGCCTTAGAGACGTTTCCAAGCTCTTCTGCCAAATTCAGCAAGCCAAGCTTGTGTTTGATGATGCGTTCGTTACTCTGAATCATGAGGGTTACCATTTTGGCTTTGATGTTCGTTTGGTCACATTCATCAAAGTCGGTAACCCTCCCTTCTTCAAGGCAGGTGTCAGATTAAGTGTGAATTAATTCAGTTCAGTTCTGCACGACTCCCCTGCTTGAAACAGGTCATTGCACACAGATCATCCCAATACCAGGCAAGCCATGGTTCGCACGGTATTGAGATGAGCCAGACCAGGCTACCGTGACACATTACTGAGTTATCACTCCGCACTCTCATATCGCGCACCCCCCCTATGAATCACCTCTATCTGCTGGCAATTTGACTCTGTGTCGGTGACTAGACATTAATCTGACTGATTGCTTAGCGTTTTTTCGGTATTCTGGCGGCTTAATCATTGCGAGTGCCTCTGGGCTTGGTTGTACTTTAATGTGCAATAACGTCCAGGTAGCATCCCGCTTTCCAGACATGTCCACTGATATTGATTGAAACTGAGTTATGAACTTTGAGATGCTTCAGGAGCGCTTCTTTGCATTGCGCTCCAACCGTATGTTTGAGCTGTTTGTTGTTGCTGTCATTCTGTTTTCTGCGTTGGTGATCGGGGCAAAAACCTACGACATCCCGGAAAACGTGTTGATGGTGATCGGGTGGTTAGATACCGCGATTACACTTTTCTTTCTGGTTGAAATTACCATCCGCTTTGTGGGAGAGCCAAATAAGCGCGCCTTCTTCAAAGACCCCTGGAATCTCTTTGACACACTCATCGTAGTGGTCAGCATCA
>NZ_JBFGYC010000428.1:0-3568 GCF_041587635.1 Pontibacterium sp.
AATGTTCATCAAGGCCAGAAGTGACAAAGACTTCGTTAAACAGGCCGGATATATGGCAGCAACCTGCCACGTCATCGAAGCATAGAGCCTTTGCAAATCGGGAGGAGACCATATATGGGACGAGCGCAGCGATTCCCAACAACACACCTACACCCTAACCACACCGCCCCAACGCCCCTTAAACCCTTAAATCTCGACACCGCCAATCACCCTTCCAAAATAATCGTTAACCAATCCCCTCTTACCAACCGCCCATAACCATAGAAAAAATAATACTTTTCACCACTTTGATAAGGTTCACTTATCACGCGATATAACCTTTTGATTTGTGTGCGGATAAACCTTTGGCCCAAGATAAAACGGTCGCAGGCAATCGGCCAAGGTGGTTGTCGGCGATGGTCATGGGCGTCGAAATGAATGCCTTGATTTGTTAGCACCCGAAAAAGCGTTAATGATTAACCATACGGGTGTGGCTCTCTCTGCAGACAATAATTAAATGCGAAACCAGCAGAGATACAGAGTACGTCGGTTTCCAACACATCTATGCTGCTGCCGGATAAGCAACGCCGGCCCAAAGAACCTAAAAAGATGTGTAGCAAAAGAGGATCATAATAATGACAACGCCTGCAGCTATCCAAACCTCGTTGAGGGGTGATAATGCACTGCCACTGCGTCCAGCCAGTCAGGTCATGGATCTGGAACGCCTCGGTGCTCTGCACCAGAGCCGCCTGAGTTTTATGCGTACATTGGTACGCCGTATCATGCGTGAGCGCTGGCAGATTGAGCCTGCTCGTTTCGAGCTGGATAATGATGGCTATGGCACCGTCGTGTATGAGGTGCATGCACCCCACGGCCTGTTCAGCTTTGTATTGTTCTCCGACTATCTGTCACCAGAAGAGCGCAACGACCGCGTGATCGCCACTAAGTGGGATCTCACGATGGCGTTGGTAGAAGGTTCTGTCGACGATATCTATCTGGAAAAACTGCGCCAGAACGTACCTAAACAGGAAGCTGGCCGCGTGGATGCACGTGTATTTGTCCTCTCCCGTGCCAACCGCAGTGCGCGTAACTTTGACTACGTTGTTGATCAGCTGTCTCAAGGTGAGCAGCCGGATGTCGAAAAGATTGCCAAGGTCGGTTATCTGTACCGCACCACAGCTGTATACGGCAGCGGCAAACTGGGCATGGCTGACTGGGAAAAAGTCCGTACCAAACATAAAGATTTCGCCCGCCCGTTTGCTGGCGAGATGTTTGTCTGCCTGATGCTGCGTAACTTCAGTCTGACTCAGGCTGAACACATTGCACGTCACAAATCTCCAGAAACATTCCAGCCGATGGACGCGGATATCAAGCGTTACTTCGGCATCGGCAACTCTACCGGTCTCGGTATGGCGCCGTATCTGGTGAACCACCCGCTGCTGATCAACCAGTGGATCGAGATGCGCGAGCTGGCACTGGCCCGCATTCGTGTGCTGGGTAACATCAATAACCGCACTCGTCAGGGACTGAATGAACTGATCGAGCGTTGCGCACAGCATACTGCTGAAACCATCACTGAAGATGAGTGGCAGACCAACAACAATCAGCTGGTACTGAAAGATCTGGACGCGCTCAAAGCGTACATCGACAGCGACTTCAATGACTGGAATGCCCTGCTGAACTGGAGTGAAGAACACTGCTCCGTACAAGGTCAGGAGATGCTGGTTTCCATCATGCTGGAGCTGTATCCAGAGTTGGTCGACGATCTGGAAGAGTATCACTCCGCTGAAGAGTTCCTGGATCTAGACCCACTGATGCCGCTGCAGACGCTGAAGTCTGTGATCGAAACCCGTTACGACTGGGCTTTGGATATCGACTTCGATGCAGAAGGTGCACGTGAAACCTGCTGGTACCGTTCCGAAGAGAAGATGGAACCGCGTCTGGGCAGTGTTGCGGATGCTGAAGCGAAGAACAAACAGATGGCGCTGGGTGTCGGTTACGCAGTGCGTAAGTGCTACGACCAGCTGAGCGAATACATGCAGGAACACCCGGACCACACCACCGCCCGCTTTATGGTGGCACGTCCGAAGATGCGCGGTATCGTGCGTCGTATCCAGAGCATGAATCGCTGCATCTACGGTGATATTCAGGCCAACCTGCTGGATCGCAATATCCTGCCGATGCACTTGCTGCGCTGCAAGCTGGCATTCTTTGGTGTGAGCAAGTTTGATCCACGTTCCCGTCTGTGGGTACGTAACACCATGTTCCAGGGCGCACCACTGCTGGAAGATATTGGACAAACTTTTAACGATGACTGGTTCATGCCACTGTCGCCAAAGCAGTAAGGAGAAGCACAATGAATATTTCTATGAATGAACTGAAAGCTGCTCTGCGCCGCTGCTTTGAAGCGACCGGTTACTTCGTGGGTAACTACGAAGATGCCGCCAACATGATTCTGTGGCTGGAAAAACACGGCTTGAACGGTCTGGGTGAACTGCAGCGTGCGCTGCCTTACATCGATCAGGATCGAGAAAAGCCACTGGGCAGCGTTGTCTATGAGGACAGCACCTCTGCGATCATCGACAGTCACGGCCGCAGTGCCTTGAACTGCATCGCTGCGTCGGTTGATCTGGCCCACGCTAAAGCGCTGGAAAGCGGTATCGCCACCGTAACCGTACACAACTGTCATAACCGTATGTTCATCCTGAAAGCCCTGACAGACTGCGGTCGTCGCGGTATCAGTGTGGCAGCATACTGGCAGAACGGCAGCCAGAAAGTGACCGAACACACCGCAGCGATCAAAGCGGGTCAGCGTTACCCAAGCTACAGCGAAGCGACCACCAGCCTGGAAACCAGTGAAGTTGATGCGCAAGCACTGACCATTATCTGCAGCTCCCGTGTTGATCTGACCTCATCCCTGCAGGAGTCTCGTGGCAACAGCGAAGCGCGCCATATCAGCGCTGAGCAGGTTGCAAAGAATAAAGACTTAACCGTTGAACACGGTGTAGAAATTGACGATGAACTCTGGGCAGAGATCAATCGTCTGGGTGCTGGCGTGCTGGTTGAAAACAGCGAAGCTTCCCGCCAAGGTGCCGGTGGCCGTTAAGCCAACGCATCAATAAGCACCAACAAGCAAGAGTTCCATCTGTGGGCAGGTCCGTAACAACACCAACCCACACCTATCATTTGCGTCCGTTGATTGGATTTCGCCATGCGCCCTCCCTGTGAGGGCGTTTTTTTGCCTGCACCTTCGCCACCTCAATTCCGATGTAGAAAATTTTGTGCGAACAGATGTAGGGCAGCCCTTTAGGCTGCCGGTCGGATAAATCCGACCCTACAAGGTCTTGATCGATTACCTCGTTCCCGCGTGGGAATGCATACATCGGCGACATACCACCCAGCCTACCGAAAACTTACGTATGGGTTCCCACGGAGGACCATGGGAACCAGAAATACAGGGTCTTGGTCGATTACCTCGTTCCCATGCTCCCGCGTGGGAATGCATACAGCGGCGACATATCACCCAGCCTACCGATGACTTTCGTATGGGTTCCCATGGAGGAGCAAAGGAACCAGAAATATGGGCACC
>NZ_JBFGYC010000429.1:0-3561 GCF_041587635.1 Pontibacterium sp.
CGCAATAAACGCCATGCCGACAAAATGATAGGCGTGCAGGGTTTCATTGAGAAACAGCCCGCCGAGCACAATGGCCGAAACCGGGATCAGCAGTGTCACCAACAGCAGGTTGGTGGCACCCGCAGATTCAAGCAATTTGAAGTACAGCACATATGCCAAGGCGGTAGATAGGACCGCCAGCCCGAGCAGTGCAGCCCAGGTTTTGATGCTTGGGGCGCTAATATCGAATGGACCGTCATATAGCATAGCGATAGGGATCATAATCACCGTTGATGCGGTGACCTGACCTGCTGCTGTGATCAATGGATTCACCGCCATCTTTTTGAAACGGCGACCATACACACCGGCAAACGCATACGACAGCGCTGCCACGAGTATGGCTACTTGAGCAATAATACTGGTTCCCTCATCTCCCGTGCCGACTTCGGGCAGTCCGATCATAACGGCAACACCGAAGAAACCGATGACGACACCGATCAGTTTCGATACGGTTGCGCGCTCGTCTACCAAAACCATGCCTGCCACAATGACTGTAAACAGCTGTGTTGTGGCATTAAGAATGGAGGCCAGGCCCGAGGCAATCTGTGTTTGTCCCCACACGATCAGTACAAAGGGGATGACATTGTTCAGCAAACCCATACCCAGAAACGCAAACCAGATCCGTGGGCATTTGGGGATAGTGAGCCTCATTACGAGAGCAATGCTCCATAACGCTGCCGCTGCAATACCGACGCGCAGGGCCACTAGCGTCAGAGGTGGTAGTTCGGTGACGGCCACGCCGACGAAGAAGAATGACCCGCCCCATAAGACAGACAGCGCAATGAGGATGATCCATTCACGCAAGTTCATTGAAGTATTGATCGATAGCGTCACTGTAGTTTCCACTCGTGTATAAAAGCATGTCGGTCAATGTATCGGGGCAGTCGTGCAGCAGCCACCCGATTCTTGCACGCTTTTCATTTGAGTCGTTAAGCGGTTTTTTACAGTGGACTGCAGTGTGTGCAAGATTCGGGTGGTGCCAGATTGGAAAATAGTTTGTGATGGTCAGTATGAGCTTAGAAATCGGAGACGGTGGGGTGTCTATACCATCAATACACGACATGAAGGAAGCGGTCAGGAGCAGAGATGCGGCTCAAGACGGTCAGTTTTTCTACGGTGTGGTGACGACGGGTATTGTGTGCAAGCCATCATGTTCATCACGTGCCGCAAAACCAGAAAATCTGCGGTTTTTTGCGGACATGGATGCAGCGATCCTCGCGGGATTCAGACCGTGTAAACGTTGTCGGCCAGCGTGAACACGGGAGACAGTCACCACTTCAGCGTAGGATGAGGCGAGGTCCATCAATAACGACTTTGCTCCGCCGGCTTTGCAGCAATGTATAGGCACCGCTGACCACGACTAGTAGACCGCCGAGCAATGTCATCGCATCGGGTTCTTCATTAAAAATCAGCATGCCCAGAATCAACGCGAATAATAAACGGGTATAACGGAACGGGGTGACGACGGAGACATCGCCGGTGCGCATTGCGATGGTTAGGGAGTAGTAGGCGATCACGCCAAACACGACAGAACCCAGTATGAGCCACGCGGCATTTGGGTCAGCGATTAGTGTGTATACATCCAGCGCCTCAAAGCCAAACAGATCACCGAACAGCTGAAGCACGATACCGGTAGGTATCAGGACGAAGAAGCCATAGACGCCCAGCTGCATATTGGAGAGAACCGGCGGAGCGGCACGGGTGGCCAGATCACGTCCGGCAAACCCTAGCGTGCAGATAACGGCAAAGATAGATGCTGGGTTAAAGCCATCCAGTCCCGGACGCACGATCATCAGGACACCCACAAACCCTATCAGGATGGCGAGCCATCGCTTAAAGCCGACATGTTCCCCAAAGAGCAGTGCCGCACCGATCACCACCACCAGCGGGGTTGCTTGCAGAATCGCCGAGGCACTGGATAGCGGGGTTAGGATGATCGCCAACGCAAAGCAGAGGCGGCCGACCACTTCACAGGCGGCTCTGATCAAAATAGGACGGGAAAGCACCGCACGGTTAAATACCTTTTCGCCCCGGCGCCATGTTAGTCCGATAAAGATCAACATGCCGCCCAGACCAAACAGGGTGAGCACAACACCCAGCGGGGCGAATCCCGCCGCTGCCTTAATGAACATATCTTCGACGGCAAAGGCTGCCATTGCCAAGATCATAAAGATACTGCCGCGGGTGTTATCCAACGTGTGTTGTCTCCTTGTGACCGAACGTTCGTCCAGCCAAGTGTGTTATTCAGTGGTGTACTATTTTGCGATGCGCTGCTGGAACGGCGTTCTTGGGGTTTCGACATCACCCTGATAACTCTGTCCGGTTCCGCTGGCCAGTGCAACGGCGTGTTGCAGATCTTCAGTGCGGGAAAATGCCACACTGTTAAATCCACATCGCAGTAGATAAGGCACCTGATCCGGTAAAATCGCACCCATTGCCCTTAACTCGCCGCTGAATTTGTAATCTTCACGGAGCAACGACGCGGTTGAAAAGCCGGAGCCATCGGTGAAACTACTGAACTGGATAGCGATCAACGGCACCCGATCAATCACCTCTGCGAGAGATTCTAAATCGGCATCTGTTCCGATTGTAATACCGGGGCAACTCTCGAACCCGCTGAAGTCGTTCGCGAAGCGCAGCCAGATGTCGGTTGGCAGTATATAGTGGACCTCAGATTCAGGTGTAAAGTCAGCGCCAATCTGCGCATCCAGATGTGACCAGTGATCATCTTGAATGACACCGTTTTTAAAGACCTGTTGCATATACACGCTCCTTAAACGGGGCTTTGCCCAGACGCTGATAGGTTGTGGTAAAGGTTTCGGTGGCGCTTGAACGTGCCTCTAAATACACCTCAATGATGCGCTCGACAGCAGGTGCGACCTTATCGTGTGGGAGCGACGGCCCCAGTACTTTCCCAATGCCTGATTGCCTGCCTGTTTGTCCGCCTAGGGTGATTTGGTAAAACTCCTGACCGTTCTTATCCACCCCCAGAATGCCTATATTGGCGATATGGTGATGGGCGCAGGCGTTGATGCAGCCGGATATGCGCAGGCTCAAATCGCCGAGCGCGTAGAGCCGGTCCAGATCTTCAAAACGTTGCTGAATCGCTGCGTTAACCGATAGAGAACGGGCATTTGCCAAATTACAGAAATCTCCGCCCGGGCAGCACACCGTATCGATCAAGGTACCCACGGTCGGTGTCGCCAAATTCAGTCGGTTGATCTCATGCCAGAGGTTAAACAGGTCCGTGCGTTTCACATCGGTTAGCACGATGTTTTGCTGCTGTGTGGTGCGTACTTCGCCGAACGAGTAACGGTCAGCCAGTTCTGCGATACTTTCCAGCTGCTCGGTTGTTATATCACCGGGGGCTTGTCCGAAGTATTTCAGAGACAACGTGACGATACGGTAGCCGTGTTGTTTGTGCGGCCGTACATTGCGCTCAATCCAGCGGTGGTATGACTCGGGGGCCGAAATCGGGACCGGTAAATCGCTGTCTGCTTCGAATGTTTCATAATCCGGTGC
>NZ_JBFGYC010000430.1:0-3548 GCF_041587635.1 Pontibacterium sp.
ATCCTTCGCATGATCACTTAACTCTTCTCTATATCGGTTATAAAATGCTAACGAATAATACGCCCAAGCTTGAGTCCACCGCGTATAATTAATTGCATTTGTAAACCATCGCGTCTTTTGATAGACAAATTGATGACTCTTAGGTAGATACAATGTACTGATTGCACGATCTATGACTTTGTTACACAGCGCCAATTCAGACGCCCCCCCTACTGTCAAGAGGGTAATCAACGCCTGGGCTACGTTGTGGTAATCCAACGGATAGGCTTTATTGTGGTAATACTTTGCCGTCCCATCCTCTGTAAAGAAGTTTTCTTTATAGAAGTCTAAGCCTTTTGAAATATTACTTTTGAACTCGTCGCTACCGAGTAAAATGCCTATCCGGTTAAGAGCTTCAAGATTATATCCCGTGTGAAAGCCGTCAATAAATTGATGGTGATGACGAGATCCATATACCCAAGCCCCATCCTCGCGCTGATGCGCCACAGAATATCGAGCCACCTCTAGTGCTTGAGATACGATCTCTTCACGCCCCAAAAGGAGTCCCGCTTCCACACACCACGCAGCCCCCCAAAGACTAGCATTGTGGACAAACGTGTTCTCTCCAGGAATGTACGCATAGAAATCACCGTCGTCGGTCTCCGTGTGCAAAAATTTAGAGATAAAATAAGCGGACTCTAACGCGGCCTCAATGAAGCGAACCTTAGAGGCAACATCCCCCAACTCTCTCAATGCACGAGAAACATAAACAGTAGTAATAACGTTCGGCTTGCCTGCTGGCACAAAGAATGCTCTGGCTTGCCAATCGAAGTGGTACCCCCAACAACTATATCTCCACTCTTCACGATTGCTTCTTTCATCTAACAGCCAATCTCCAAGATCGATAGCCTCAGTAAGATATTCGCCATTACCTGTACGAGCGTAATCTTCTAAAAGCCCGAGTATAAATAAGGCAACCCCCTTAGGATTACGTTTTTCCGGAACTTTCAAAATGCTACGCATGTTAACTGGAGACCGCTTCCCCAATTGAATCCAGACCAAACGTACTAATTCACTTTTTTTTAACGACGTATTACGCAGGACTTCGCTATTCAGAGAATCGAAAGGATCATATCCAGCAAACGCCTTCCTTCTAGCAGAGCTCAGAAGATGATGACTAATATCGATCGTGCTCATTTCAAACACCATTTAATGTCATAACTCGTAGGTTAGCGATTACCATTAAACTTCGGTTTCGCAGATAGTATTTCAGTAATTGCGTTTTTCCAATTGCTAAGCCTTACTCCATAGACATCTTGGATTTTGCTGCAATTTAATACTGAGTACTGCGGGCGACGAGCCACTGTAGGGTATTGATCAGTGCTTAACTTTTGCAATTTCGGACGACTCTCGAGCACGGACATCTGAACAGCTTTTTCAAAAATTTCATGGGCAAACCCATACCATGAAACCTCCTCGTCACCGGAATAGTGAAAAGTCCCCCACTCCATTTGGCGCCCACGGATATAGGCGTTACATATCTTTACAATTGCATCAGCTAAATCACCTGCAAAGGTCGGGCACCCAACTTGATCAAAGACAACACCGAACTCACTTTTCTTGGCCGCTAAGCGCAACATTGCTGACATGAAGTTATGATCAGTTTCACTAAACAACCAACTGGTCCTAATATTTAGGAACCGCCCCTTGCTTTCCTCAAGCAACAACTCTCCGGCTCTTTTTGAGGCCCCATACACGCCAAGTGGAGTTGTTATATCTGTCTCCACATAGGGCCTCCCCAAGCTCCCGTCGAAAACATAGTCTGTTGAGATATTTATTAACGGGCACTCTAGCAAACTCGCAAGCTGTATTAAGTTCGAAACACCCGTTTCATTTACACAGTAGGCCTGCTGCGGCTCACTCTCAGCCGCATCCACAGCTGTATACGCTGCAGCATTTATAATAAGCTCTGGACACTTCTCTGAAAACGACATCACTGAATCCAAAGAAGTAATATCAAGCACCGACGAGCTACAAGCTACCACACCAAAACCCGACTCCCGTAGCTTTGATAAAAGTATTCCACCAAACTGACCAGAGGCACCTACCACCAACACTTTCATTTAAATAGCTCCGCCAACAGAAGTCCCTCTTGATCCTTAGAGGAAAGCACCGGGGAATCAACAGGCCATTCAATACCTATATCCGGGTCATCCCAAGCTAAACAACCTTCATCTGCGGGATCATAATAGTCTGTACATTTATACTCGAAATCTGCAATATCAGATAAAACGACAAAGCCATGAGCCAACCCTGGAGGTACCCATAACTGCTTCTTATTATCCTCATTCAAGATAGTACCAAACCATCTTCCAAATGTTGGTGATCCCTCACGTATATCAACTGCAATATCATAGACCTCCCCCCTCACAACCCGAACCAACTTACCCTGAGGGCGAAGTTTTTGGAAATGAAGTCCTCGCAAAACACCTTTCGCGGAACGGGAATAATTATCTTGTACAAATGGGAGCCCTATTTCGGCAACCTCGCTGTAGCGACGAGCCTGAAAAGTCTCCAAAAAGAAGCCTCTTTCATCTCCATGTACCACTGGTTCGATAACGACTACACCTGGGATTTCCGTTTGAATAACATTCATTTTTATTTTCCGTGCAATAGCCCCTGGAGGTATCGTCCATAACCTGTTTTGCTGAGGGATTGGGCAGTCTTCTCTAGAGCATCTACCGTGATCCAGTTTTGGTGGAAAGCTATTTCTTCCAAGCAAGCAACTTTCAAGCCCTGACGGTGTTCAATAGTCTGAACAAACTGACCTGCTTCCAACAGCGAATCATGCGTTCCTGTATCCAACCATGCGAAACCACGACCCAATAATTGAACCTTTAGATCGCCCTGAGAAAGGTAAGTACTGTTCACATCGGTAATTTCGAGTTCACCTCGCGAAGACGGCCGAATAGACTTCGCTATATCGACAACCTGATTGTCATAAAAATAAAGCCCAGTAACCGCATAGTTTGATTTTGGGACCGAAGGTTTCTCCTCAATACTAATTGCCCTACCTCCCTCATCAAACTCGACAACACCGAAGCGTTCGGGGTCTGTAACGTGATACCCAAAAACGGTTGCACCACTACTTACTTTCACAGCATCGTGAAGTTTGTTTGAAAAATGCTGCCCATAGAAAATATTGTCCCCGAGTATTAAGCAACATGGATCATTTCCAATAAACTGCTCTCCGATTAAGAAAGCTTGGGCTAAGCCATCGGGGCTAGGCTGTTCCGCATAGTGAAGAGAAACACCAAATTGCTCTCCATCTCCAAGCAGCTTCCGAAAGCTGGGCAGATCATCTGGGGTGGATATAATTAATATTTCTCTAATCCCTGCTAACATCAGCACCGACAGGGGATAGTAAATCATCGGTTTATCATATATTGGCAACATTTGCTTCGACACACCCTTAGTTATCGGATGCAGTCGCGTCCCGGATCCACCGGCTAATATAATTCCTTTATACGTCATAGCGAGTTAACTCCCTCTTCATTTACACCAATACG
>NZ_JBFGYC010000431.1:0-3535 GCF_041587635.1 Pontibacterium sp.
GCAAATCCACCAATATCGAATTTCTATGCTCTTTGCTAAAAGATAAAGACATTGAAATCGTATTGACTCGCGAGCCGGGCGGAACGCCGATGGCAGAAGAGTTGCGAAATATGCTGTTGCAGCCCCGAGAGGAAAGTGTTTCTGAAGATGCTGAGTTGCTATTAATGTTCGCAGCGCGCGCTCAGCATCTTGAGAACGTGATTAAGCCAGCACTTGAGCGCGGCGCCTGGGTGATCAGTGATCGATTTACTGATGCGACATTTGCTTATCAGGGCGGCGGGCGCGGGGTCGATGAAAACCAGATACTAATGCTGGAAACGTTGGTGCAAAAAGGGCTTCAGCCCGATATGACACTGTTGCTGGATCTTGATGTCGAGACCGGCCTGAAGCGGGCCAGTGCGCGTAGTGCACCGGATCGTTTTGAGCAGGAGAAGGTCGCCTTTTTTGAGAAGGTGCGTGCGGCTTATCTGGCGCGTGCGGCCAACGATCCTCTGCGTTTTGCTGTCATTGATGCATCTGTATCACTGGACGCAGTACAGCGCCAGATTGCTCAGGCAGTTAACCGCTTTGTGGAGTCATATAATGGCTAAAGCGGAAGTCTTTCCGTGGTTAGGTGAATGCTGGACACACCTTTGTGGTTTGCACGAACGTCGACGCCTGCCGCATGCATTGATCGTGCATGGCGTGCAAGGCATCGGCAAATCAAACTTTGCCACTGCATTTGCTCATTACCTGCTATGCCAGTCACCGGTCGCTGATCAGCCTTGTGGTACCTGCCGGGCTTGTGAATTGAATAAAGCGAATGGGCATCCCGATCTGTACATGCTGGAACCTGACGAACCGGGAAAACCAATAAAAGTTGATCAGATTCGAGCCTTAACGGACTTTATCTGTCGTACGGCGCAGCAGGGCGGTTATCGGGTTGTCGTGATCAATCCGGCGGATGCGATGAATATAGCGGCTGCAAATGCTCTGCTGAAAATGTTAGAGGAGCCTGGGCGAGACACTGTTCTAATGCTACTGACTGACCGCTTAGGCCAGGTGATGCCTACGATCAAAAGCCGCTGTCAGCGTGTTGAGTGTCCGTTACCGGATGAGTCTGTGGCTGCTGCATTTGTTGCTGATACGCTTGAGCTGGACGCAGATGAAGCAACTCGCATCCTCAGAATAAACAACGGTGCGCCGCTGTCTGCACTGGCGTATAGCGAGTCAAATCAGGCTGAGTTGCGCAGTCAATTGGTAAAAGGGTTGGCCGATGTGCTCAAGCAACGGCGGACCGTTGTTGAGGTGGCGCAAAGTTGGCAGAAAGCAGATCTGGAGCTTTTGCTGGGGTGGTTCTACAGCATGCTGGTTGATATCTCGCGTGCGAAACTAACGCAGAGTGAGGCGATGCAGCAGGCGGATGCGCATAACATGTTATTAGCAGTCACCCGCAAATGTGATCCGGTAAAAGTGTTTGAGCTAGCCGAACTGGTTCAGGAAGAGCGCAAAAGCCTTATACTAAGACAAAATGCCAACAAGCAGATGCTGTTAGAGCGTGTTCTGCTTGCCTGGTCGGCCATCGCAAGATAACGGAGTATAGATATGTCAGTGGTCCCGCGCCTCAGTCACGGTATCCTTTCGCTGGTCATTGAGTCCAAGGATGACCTCTATAAGGCGTATATGCCTTACATCAAACATGGTGGGTTATTTGTACCTACGCAGCGCAGTTATCACCTGGGTGAAGAGGTGTTTATGCTGCTGGAGTTGATGGGTGAAAATGACAAAATCCCCGTCACCGGAAAGGTTATCTGGGTAACCCCAAAAGGGGCTCAGGGTGGCCGCGAGCCGGGTATTGGTATTCAGCTTTCTGCGGAAGACTCTACTCTGGTGAATACCATTGAAAACCATTTAGCTGGCGCGTTGAATTCAGAGCGTCGCACTAACGCACTTTAATCTCACAATATACGTAGTTTACTCATGTTTATCGATTCCCACTGTCATCTCGACAGGCTGGACCTTTCTCCTTATGACGGTAACTTTGATGCGATGCTGGATGCCGCGACGGCTCGTCAGGTTCAGCAGATGTTATGCGTCTCAATAGAGATGGAGCAGTTTCGCTCCATGTATGAGCAGATTAAGCCATACGATCATATTTTTGCATCGGTGGGTGTTCATCCACTGAATACCGAAGGAGCAGCGGTCTCTGCTGAGGCATTGGTTGAGGCTGCACAACAACCCCGCATCGTTGCGATTGGTGAAACTGGCCTGGATTATTACTATCAGCAGGACACCGTTGAGGTGCAGCAACAAAGCTTCCGAAATCATCTGCAAGCATCATCAGAAACTAAGCTGCCAACCATCATCCACACCCGAGATGCACGTGAAGACACCTTGCGCATTATCAAAGATTGCGGTGATGTGAGCGTGGGTGGAGTATTGCATTGTTTCACTGAAAGTCTGGAGATGGCTAAAGCAGCCTTGGATCTGAATTACATGATCTCATTTTCAGGCATTATTACGTTTCGAAATGCGGCTGAGTTGCGTGAAGTTGTAAAAGCGATACCGCTAGAGCGAATCTTGATTGAAACTGATGCGCCTTACCTCGCGCCTGTGCCGTACCGCGGCAAAAAGAATGAGCCGAAGTATGTGGTTGAGGTTGCGCAGTGTGTGGCGGACCTAAAGGGCGTGAGGGTGGAGCAGGTTGCTGATCAAACCCGTGAAAACTTCCACCAGTTGTTTAGTCGCACTCAGGTTTCGTCTACACCGGAATAGAGGGTTCTCGCATGTACTACTATCCACCCGTTGAATATATTGAGCCGCTATTTCGTCCACCCAGTGAAGGTAATTCGTTGATTCTTCAGGTGACGAATGGCTGCAGCTGGAATAACTGCACCTTTTGCGAGATGTATACCGAGCCGCAGAAGCGTTTTAAGCCCAAAGCTGAGGCTCAGGTGCTGGAAGAGATTCGACGTTGTGGTGAAGAGCTGGCAGGCGTACGCAGGATATTTCTGGCCGACGGTGATGCAATGGCATTGTCCTTCCGTCGCTTGAAGACCATTCTGGAGGCCATTCGAGTAGAGATGCCAGCGGTCACACGTGTTTCTGCTTACTGCTTACCCCGCAACCTTAAAAATAAGACGGTTGAAGAGCTACAAGAGCTACGTGAATTGGGCTTGGGGTTGCTTTATATCGGTGCAGAAAGTGGTGATGACGAGGTGCTGGCGAAGATTCAAAAAGGTGAAACCTATCGCTCAACCTGTGATGCTCTGCTGAAGGCAAAAGCTGCCGGGATGAAGACCTCCGTGATGATTATCAATGGGATGGGTGGGGTAAAATACAGCGAGCAGCATGCATTGGCTGCCGCGCGTTTGGTGAATGAAACCCAACCGGATTACTTTGCTACCCTCGTGCTTTTCTTCCGCAATGGCATGGATAAAGTACAAGAAGGTTTTGGCGGTGATTTTCAGATGCTGGATCAGCAAGGGTTATTCCGCGAGATGGAGATGATGTTGTCTCACACCGAGCTGGAACGGTCTGTATTCCGAAGTGATCA
>NZ_JBFGYC010000432.1:0-3517 GCF_041587635.1 Pontibacterium sp.
CCCGCTTCACCTGCTTTCATCATGAGTGGAGCTAGCGGCCCAACACCAAATATCCGGATACGATCTGCATCCACCTGCTGTTGTAGCACTTGCTTTACCTGTCTCGCCTGACCTTCGGAACGCTCGATGATGTCATCCACGTCGCCGTCCTTCCGATCAAAGCCAACCAGCCAGATCTTTAGTTGCGGGTTTTGCTCCAGATAATCGAATAGAGACTGGGGCAGCTCCCCATTGGGAGGCACCTGAGCATAACCTTGCCCAATAAGGGCCTCTGTGAGGTCTCTCTGCTGCCCTTCGAGCACTTCAAGATGAGCATAAACCCGCTTATTGCCTCGAATGACAGTATAGATGACGAAATAGCTCTGCCCCAACTGAGCAACGAGGTAATGCTGCGTTGGATCTACACCATAAAGCTTAGAGTAACGAAATATAGAATTGGCCCAGTAGTTACTACTACCGCAGTGTCGCCCCTGACATTCAAACAGGACCTCCGCCCCTTTAGCCATGAGCTGACCTCTAAGATACTTAAAAGGCTCCGACGATGTGTGACCATCAGGGATACGATAAGTGATACGCGTCAGATCTCCCGCCACACGCAACTCACGCTCAGTGCGCACCACACCATCAACTTTTTGCAGCCCCCCAAGAATGAGGCGATATTCTGGTATTTTGCTTTGCCGATAATTAACGATATAGGACCGTGGAAAACGCTCAACTGACGGGTCATCCGACGATCCTCTTCGATCAGTTTGAGCCTGAACAGATGAAATCAGTAGTACAGCCAGAAATGGCAGCCAACGTAACATCGAAACCTCCATGCATAACAACACCCTGTTAGACCGCAGGGGTCAGGTCATTTATCCACACACCAACCTTTCACAAGATCCGCAATCAACTGCGCCGCTTCGGGCTCAAGGTGTAGATGATGATTACCTGGAAAACGGTGTATTTTTAGCGACCGGATACAAGCAACACGCTCATCCAATCGATCCAGATCCAAGCCAGCTTCACCAAGCACTAAATCAACGTCTGCACTGATACTACGCAAAAACGCCTGAACCTGATCTTCCGTCATGCGCAGTATAGATGGCAAAACCAAACTTGGGTCGTTACGCCAGTAAACACCATCTTCACCGCGTACAGCACCGCGACTGACCAACCAGCGCGATGCCTGCTCGCTCACAGGAAAACGCCCATTGACCCGAGCAGTGACAGCCTCATCGAGTGATGCGTAAGGCTTGAGTCGTCGGTTCCGCATTTTGCTGCGCTTGTTTAACGCCTCAGCCATAAGTTCCGGCAACTTATCCGCCTCATACACCAACGGCGCAATACCCTCTATCAGGCAGAGCTTTTCAACCCGCTCTGGAAATGCACCCGCTAACAAACTGGCAATACTGGCCCCCATTGAATGCCCGATGAGGTTAAGCTTATCCAACCCCAACTCATCTGCGATCGCGATCACATCCGCCACGTTATCCCAAATGTAATACGGCATAGAGGCAGGTCGATGATCAGAAAAACCATGCCCCATCAAATCCAGCGCAATAAACCGCACACCTTCGAGCAACGGCCCCATACGGTTATAGGTTGCCGCATTATCAAGCCACCCGTGCAAAGCAAGTACGACCGGTGCATCCGGATCACCACTTGCTAATCCGGCAATGACATGACCGTTCACCTCAAAGCGAAGTTCTTCAGAATATGACACGCAAAATCCCTGCAATTAACTGATTTGAAAAGCATAACGCAAAAACAGGGGAACGTCAGAGAGAGAAAAATAAAAATTCGGTTCGGGAAGGATATAACACCAAGTATCAGAAAAAACCCTTAGATCAGGATTTCCAGCGCAGCGTTCCCAGACCCATTGCAGGCAATTCCGCTTCAACACACGCCAGCGTACCGGTATCAAAAGGCTCAATACCGGTACCACAAAAGCCCCCGACCAACTGGCTGACCAGTGGATTATGCGTGACAATCAGTATCGTCCTATCTGAAAAAGATTCCAGCATATCCAGCGCCTGATGAGGATCGCAATCAGGTGTCCAGCGCGCATCCTCGGAGAGCGATTTAACCGCCAAAACATCAGCAGCGAGCCGGGCCGTCTGAACTGCACGCAAATAGGGACTGTGCAGAATATGTTCAACATCCTGCATGCGCTCAACATTCGCCCGAAGCGTAGCCTGCAAACGAACAATACCGTTGTCTGTTAACGGGCGATCCGCGTCACTTGAGGCATTCCATGAGGCTTCCCCATGACGCATGAAGTAGACTTTCACACCGCATCCCTGGGCAATACAAATTCCACATCGGTACTTTGCTCATTCAGCATCAGTGTTTTTACAACTTCAGCAACGGGAGCATGATTGAATACCACTTCGTACAAACCCCATACCAGCGGCATATACACGTCCATCTCCTGCGCTTTAGTCTTCACCTGCTTTAAGGTATTCACACCTTCAGCAACCTGACCTAAAGACTCAACCGCCTCATCCAGTGTTTTGCCCTCACCAAGGGCATATCCAACGCGATAATTCCGGCTCAGTGGCGACATACAGGTTACGATAAGATCTCCTACCCCCGCCAAGCCGATAAAGGTCATAGGATTGGCACCCATACAGACTGCAAATCGACTCATCTCTGCCAGGCTGCGGGTCATCAGCATACTTTTGGTGTTCTCGCCCATTCCCATTGCTGCACTGAGACCCGCCGCAATAGCGTAGATATTTTTGAGCGTTCCGCCTAACTCCACACCGTAAGTGTCGTCGCTGGCATACACACGAAAATACGCGCTATGCAGTACTTTCTGCGCAAGCTCACGCAATTCATTATCATCACTGGCGATCACTGTAGCGGTTAGCTGCCGCTGAGCAACTTCTTTCGCCAGATTAGGACCACTCAAGACGCCAATGCGGCCTTTCGGTAGCTCATCGCGAAGAATTTCGCTCATTAAACTAAAGGTTTCCGCTTCAATACCTTTCGTGGTGCTGACTAACATTTGAGATGGCGTCAACCATTCTCGCGCCTGTTTGACGACCGATCGGAACGAGTGGCTTGGGATAGAAACAAAAATAAGCTGTGCGCCGGTCACCGCTTCCTGCATATCCGTCGTTGGCAGCAGGCCTTCTGCCAACTTATAACCCGGGAGATAACGCGTATTTTCACGACCCGTTGCGATCTCATCAACACGTTTCTGATCGCGCATCCAATGGCTTACCTGGATTCCATTCTCCGCGACCATATTCGCGATAATGGTACCAAAACTACCACCACCCAATACCGCGACTTTTGTTACTTCAGACATTCATCGACCTCTTGAACTCGATCCATTGTTTCCTGCCTCACGACACGCCTTTGACCAGAGACCGGAATGTTTGTACCTATTTTATCCCTGAACACAGATAACAAAAAGGCAGTACCGCAGATTCACTGACTGCCGGCACTGCCTTTTTATTTAACACACTCAAATACACGGGTCTCTAGGACCATCCGATACTATATGTAGTTATGGACGGTCATC
>NZ_JBFGYC010000433.1:0-3507 GCF_041587635.1 Pontibacterium sp.
ACCGCAGTCTGGATGCCTTTATTAACTACTGGCGCAGTGAACTGGCGTTCAGGCAAGGGAAGACAAACCTGGAACCGATGATTGCGACCGCCATAAACAAAGCAGAAACAGCCGCCGATGCCATACAAATGGCACGCAGCTATCGTTTACGAGCGGCGTACGCATGGCAACAGATGGATTGGAATACCCATAGTCAATGGCTGATAAAAGCAGACCGCTTACTCGGCGGCAACCATGAGTTACAAACGCAGGCAGAAAACCTATTTTACCTAGGCAACCCGAGTAACGAAGGTCTCGAAAAAAGCCCCTTAGTTGACCTGAACGAGAACCAAAAACGGCTGCAAAAAGCGCTCAACTTTTACCAACAACTCGGTCACCAGCCCATGATCGCGGCGAGCCAACTGGCTATCGCTCAGAACTATAGCTTCCCGCTAACTACCCGTGAACAAGCTCTGTATAAGGCATTGAAACTCTATCGTGAGCTGAACCAACCCTACGAACTGGCACAAACCTTGATCTATGCAGGTTTCTATCAGATGCAACTGCACAACGGACAGCTCGCCAGCGAGTATTTCCACGAAGCAAAACAGATATCTGAAAACCTTGGCGCGACCACACTAGATCGCTTCAGCCGCTTTTACCTGGCCTTCGCGTCTCTGGACCAAGGACTGAACCAAAGCGCACTGGGGCGACACGGTCGTAACGATCAACTGTTACGGCAATCAATCACACAGCTTCAGGACTTTATTGCCACACAACCCGATCCACTGTTGCATACCAGTGCTTTAATTTTCCTCGGCTGGGCATACACTGATCTGGAAGAATACGTTGCGGCAGAGCGTTATCTAAAACACGCACTTGATATGCATGACTCCGTACGAATACCCACGACGTTTGGCTACGCCAGTTATTCGCTCATGCGTATCTATTTAGCACAACAAAACTACGATGCCGTCATCGCAATGGCCGATCAACCGATTACCACCCGCCTCCAAGCCGGCTTTCTTGCGCGTGCCTACTACGAAAATAGACAACCCATCGAGGCCGCTGCTGTCCTGCGCACATTTAAGCAACAACACCCGCAGCTGTGGCAGCAAATCGATGACTTGCGACTGGCTCAATATCTAAATGCGAAAGAGGGAACAGTATTATCCTTGAGTCCAGAGCCTGCCGCACACCTGGTCTATTGCGAATCAGACTGGACGCTCTAATGACAAGGATTCCATCCGTTGGGTGAATTTGTATATTGTCGCGGGTGCGCTCTTGCTCTGCCCTACCCGATTAGTAGATGATAAGCGCATTAGACGGAGGATTTTTAATGAGTAAACAAGGTAGTAGCGGTAACGTCATTGCTGCGCTCTGTAATGTGTTCATCCCTGGTTTGGGTCAGCTGATTCAGGGACGCATTCTTATGGCCCTGATGTTTTTTGTCGTCACGGTTGTTGGCTACGCAGCCTATCTTTTGGTCATCCCCGGAATTATCGCGGCGATCTTCCATCTGGCGAGTATCGTCAGTGCCGCACGGTACAAAGGGGACTAATCTCTCCTTCGATAACATTTAAAGCGGGCAGTTTAAGGCCCGCTTCCCGCTCTTCCTTTCCCGATAACATAACGCAGATTTCGCCCAGCGCTCCCCACGCGCCTTGCCGCTCCTAATCTGGTAAACTACCGGCCTTCTTTTTCTGCTGTTTATGTCGCACACCGTGTGCTTCACGCCAGCAGGCCCAACCGGAATCTGAGTTTAATCTATGTCTTTCGCTTCACTTGGTTTGTCCAAGTTTCTTGTACGTGCTCTTGATGAACAGGGTTATGAACAACCAACCCCAATTCAGGACAAAGCCATTCCTGCCATTTTGAACGGTGGCGATGTTGTTGCTGCCGCTCAGACCGGTTCGGGTAAGACAGCGGGTTTCGCCCTGCCCATTCTGGAGGCGTTAAGCCAGCGTCCTGCTCAGGGCGTTCGTCCATTACGCGCGCTGGTGTTGGTGCCAACACGGGAACTGGCGGTACAGGTGGGCGAAGCGATTAAGACCTATGCTCAGCATCTGCCAGAATCACTGAAGATCATGACCGTGTACGGTGGTGTTTCCATCAACCCACAGATGATGGGATTGCGCGGCGGTTGTGATGTGATGATTGCGACGCCAGGCCGTCTGCTTGATTTGCTGGACAACAACGCGACTGATCTTAAATCCGTAGAAACACTCGTATTGGACGAAGCCGATCGCATGCTGGATCTCGGTTTTGCCGATGAGTTGGGTGCCATTCTGAAGCTGTTGCCACGTAAACGTCAGAACTTGCTGTTCTCTGCGACCTTCCCTGATGGCGTAAAACATCTGACGCAAACCCTGCTGATCAATCCTACAGAGATCGAGATTAAGATCGAAGCGACCATCCCAGAGCAGGTGCAACAGCGCGCGATTGAGGTTGACCGGACCAACCGCACCACGTTGCTGAAACAGCTGATCAAAGAGGAAAACTGGTCCCGCGTCATCGTCTTTGTCGCCAGCAAACGCAGCGCCAATAACGTTGCACTCAAGCTGTCTCGTGTTGGGATTACGGCTACCGCACTGCATGGCGATCTGAATCAGGCTGCCCGCACAAAAGCCCTGGCCGATTTCAAATCTAAAAGCTTTCGGGTTTTGGTGGCGACCGACCTTGCCTCCCGTGGTATCGACATTGTCAGCCTGCCCTGCGTTGTGAACTATGATCTGCCACGTTCACCTTCAGACTACGTACACCGTATCGGGCGTACAGGTCGTGCAGGCGAATCAGGGATTGCCTTGTCGTTTATTGATAACGAAAGTGACAACCACTTCAAATTGATATAAAAACGCATCAAGCAGAAGATCCCTCGTGAAAACATCGAAGGCTTGGAGCGCTCACCTTATGCGCCAGTAGAGCTTCTGGACAAGAAAGGACCGGTCAAAGGTAAACGTAAGAGCAAAAAGGATAAACTGCGCGAAGCCGCAGCAAAATTTAAGGCTGGGCAGTGAGAGATCCCTCTCTCACGTAACATTTTTCTACGGCCAGAAAACAAATTATTCATCGGAAGCGATCTTCACCATAATGTGAGCGTACGGGGTATCTTTCCACATCACATATACCGGGTCATTTGGATTGGTAGACAAACCTTCCAACATTGAATGATCGGGTACAATAATCATGAGGTGTGGCCCCTCTTTCACCCAGTCATCACTCTTTGCCGGATCACTTGCGTACGGGTCGCTATTACTTACACCGATAGCTGATCCTTCGCCGGCCAGCATATAAGACACGCTAATTGAATCAGACTTGAAGTCGGCCTTATTCATCATTGCTGAAATAAGAGCATCCCATACAGCATCATTACACATTGGGCCAATACTCTCCTGTTGAGGGTAACAGGTATAGCTATTTGATCCTGCTCTCAGAACAGCACCATCTGGTGCCTTTATCGTCGCGTTATCAGTAACAGATGATGGTCCTGCGCTTACAGCACTGGCAATCATGGCATCCTTATCACCC
>NZ_JBFGYC010000434.1:0-3499 GCF_041587635.1 Pontibacterium sp.
CCTTTGACGGCCAGTCCGGACAGGCGGCGTACAGTGCCAGTAAGGCCGCGATTGCGGGGATGACGTTGCCACTCGCCCGGGATCTGGCGTCCCACAATATCCGGGTGATGACCATCGCGCCGGGTTTATTCGATACCCCGATGATGACCTCTCTGCCGGAAAAAGTACGTGAGCCATTGATCGAAATGGTGCAGTCCCCCAAGCGTTTTGGCTTGCCAGAGGAGTTTGCCGATCTTTGCTGCCACATCATCAGCAATCCCTATCTCAATGGCGAGGTGATCCGCCTTGATGCCGCCATCCGCATGGAGCCTAAATAGGAGATTGATATGCAAACTGATGCTGAATTGGCCGAACTGGAATTGTTCCGCGAGATGACCTGCCGTGCGCTAACGCAGGAGGTTGAGCCGTATTACGAAAGTTGGGAAAACGCAGGGCAGGTGCCGCGTGAACTCTGGCAGACACTCGGGCAGGCGGGCATGTTGTGTGTCGATCTGCCGGAACAATACGGTGCGGCAGGCGCTTCGTTTGAAGTGGCTCAACTGGTGATCGGCGAAATGGCCCGGATGGGTTTTGGCGGTCTTGCCAGCAGTCACAACATCCACTCCAACATCGTGGCGCCTTATATCTTTCATGTGGGCAACGATGCCCAGAAAACACGCTGGTTGCAGCCGATGGTGAGTGGAGAGGTCGTGGGTGCCATAGCGATGACCGAACCCGGCTCTGGCAGTGATCTCGCGGCGCTACGTACGACTGCGGTGCGTGACGGTGATGACTGGGTTATCAACGGCAGCAAAATCTTTATTACCAATGGATTACTGGCTGATCTGGTGATCGTGTGTGCAAAAACAGACAGCAGTGCGGGGGCGAAAGGGATCTCCCTGTTTCTGGTGGATACCTCGTTACCCGGCTTCTCCCGAGGCAGTGGTATTAAAAAGATTGGTCAGCACAGCAGTGATACAGCCGAGCTGTTTTTTGACAATCTGCGGGTGCCTGCCGATGCGCTGTTGGGCGAGGAAAACCGTGGTTTCTTTTACCTGATGCAGGAGCTACCCCGCGAACGGCTTGGCTGCGCCACACAAGCGATTGCTGCTACTGATGGCGCGCTGCAGCTAACACTGGATTATGTGCAGGAACGTAAGGCCTTTGGCCAGACTGTTGGCAACTTTCAGAACACCCGTTTCAAGTTGGCTGAAGTGAAAACCCAGCTGGAGTTGTGCCGCGCCTATTACCAGCAGTGCATGACGAAATATGCAGCTGACACGATGACGGTCGAGGATGCGGCATTGCTCAAACTCAGTGCCACCGAGATGCAATGTCAGGCGGCGGATCAATGTCTGCAGCTGTTTGGCGGCTACGGTTATACCACTGAGTACCCCATCTCCCGTTTCTACGTAGACGCCCGCGTGCAGACCATTTACGCCGGGACTTCCGAAATCATGAAAGAGGTGATCGCCCGTCCGATGTTAGGACGTTGAGCCGATCACCTAAGGAACTGAATTATGAACTTAAACGATGTCGTGATCGTTGATGCGGTACGTACCGCGATCGGCGATTTTGGTGGCAGTTTGTCGGGTTTGACGCCTGCGGAACTCGGAACGGTAGCAGCAACCGAAGCGATCCGCCGTGCGGGTGTTCCGGCTGCTGATATAGACCATTCGGTGTTTGGTCATATCATCACCACCGCGCCGCAGGATGTGTATCTGTCGCGTCATATTGCGCTCAACGCGGGCTTGCCGGAAACCTCTGCGGCGGTGAATATCAACCGCCTGTGTGGTTCCTCAGTACAGTCGGTAATTTCGGCGGCGCAACTTCTGATGCTGGGTGATAGCCGGATCGCGTTGGCCGGTGGTGCCGAAAGTATGAGTCGCGGTGCTTACCTGATGCCTGCTGCCCGTGATGGCGCACGTATGGGGGATACGCAGATTGTGGATATGACCTTGGGAATTCTAAGCGATCCCTTTGGCAGCGGTCATATGGGAATTACCGCTGAGAATATCGCAGCTCAACAGAAATACAGTCGCGAAGATCTCGACCGTTTCGCCGCTGAAAGTCATCGCTGTGCCTGTGCGGCTATCGAGCAGGGCTATTTCAACGATCAGATCGCGCCCGTCACCGTAAAGCAGGGGCGTAAAACGTTTGTCTTTGAGCGTGACGAACATCCACGTGCGGCAACCACGCAAGAGAGTTTGTCCAAGCTGCGTCCGGCGTTTAAAAACGACGGTATTGTCACCGCCGGCAATGCCTCTAGTCTGAACGATGGAGCGGCGGCGATGGTGCTAACCACGCTGCAAGAAGCGGAGCAGCGGGGTCTGCAACCGCGTTGTCGTATCCTCAGCTATGCCTTCGCGGGTGTTGAACCCCGCTTGATGGGATTGGGTCCGGTGCCAGCAGTTAAGCAGGCGTTGCAGAAGGCGGGATTGAGTATGCAGCAGATCGATGTGATCGAATCCAATGAGGCGTTTGCTGCGCAGGCGATGGCGGTCACTGAGCTATTGGAAATGCCGCCGGAAAAGGTGAATCCCAACGGAGGGGCGGTGGCTTTAGGACATCCAGTGGGGGCGACCGGATCTATCATTATCGTCAAAACAATGGCGGAACTGGACCGGACACAGGGTCGTTATGGTCTGATTACCATGTGTATTGGTGGCGGGCAGGGGATCGCGCTGATTATTGAGCGGCTATAACGAGGCGTATCAGCGTGGAGGCTTTGAGAAAGAGGTGTCTGACACCTCTTTCTTCGTTTTAGGGGCTTATTTCAGGCCGAGTATATTCAGCGGATGAAGCTTGTCGGGCAGTACTTTTTCGATCTGTTCGCGAGCCTTCTCGACTGGAAGAAAATCCGGTATCGGTGGCAGGTTGTTTTTCAGATCCTGAAGTGGATTGGTACCTTCCAGATCCCGTTCGGTCAGGGATTCCGTGATCAGGCGTTTAATGGGTGCGATGTTGTTCGCAAGGCGCAGGGTGGCTTTGCGTGCCAGCTTGGCGGCCAGGGATTCATTGGTAAAGAGGCCAACAACCACGTTGGTGCCGTGATAGAGCACGCGGGTTGTCCTCATATGGCTGGTTTCGTAGGCCTTAAGCAGTGCCGGGCTGGCGATATCTGTACCTTCAGCGATGGCGTGGCTGATCTCTTTGGCCAGATTCGCCTGTCCGCGCAGACCCAGATTGAAGCCGTGGGCAGTGACCGGATGCATACCAACGGCGGCATCACCGATCAGGGCGAAACGGCGGGCGACAAACTGGTTGGCGTGTACAGCGACCAGTGGATAGACATGACGTTTGCCGATCAGCTTCATATCACCCAGCAGACCATCAAGCTGCTGCTCAACGTTGTGGTTAAACTCTGCTTCGCTCATCTCAGCAAAGCCTTGTGCATCACGACTGTTAACGGTGATAACAACGGAGGAGCGGTTGCCGTTCATTGGCAGAATGGCGGTGGTACGGCCGTACATGAAGCATTCGAACGCGGTTTGCTGGTGTGATTGGGTATGCTCCATCC
>NZ_JBFGYC010000435.1:0-3493 GCF_041587635.1 Pontibacterium sp.
GCCTTCGTCCTGACTGCCCGGACCCATAGGAATATTCAGCAATTCAATACCGTTGTTCTGCATGCTTTTTACCTCACTGACCGCAGCTGCTAGCCACTGGATTAACCACAACCGGAATACCAATACCCGGGTCTCGACGCGGCTCAAGTGCCAGAATGCTGCCGATCTCAGCCATATACACATCCCAGTTCTGCACCTTGGTGATAGTGCCCAGATAACGCCCCTCTTTCAAAAACACCAGAGCAGGCCAGACAGTAAAGTTGTATCGGCCCTGCAACGCTTTCTCGGCATCGGTTGAAACTACTGCTGGCGTCAGTTGTGGAAAGCTTTTAACCAGCTCTGGCAGGATAACTGCCACGTCATTGCTTTCTGGAAAACGCTTGGGTTCTTCAGTAAAAAACAACACGGAGAACGGCGCTGATTTGATGAAGTCGTCGAAACTGTTCTGGTCCAGGCGGGGATAACCCAGCTCGTCGACCAGTCGATTGATCAAAGGCGATGGCATAGTTGGTTCCTATTCTGGCTACTTCTTTGGCTACTTCAGATTATTCTTGTATGTTCGCTGTCAGTTTTTCTGCAGGTGCTCAGGCAACTGAGGTTCACGGTCCACCAGATCGGCAAACAAACTGTCCAGATCGGCCTCGTTTCCTTGCATCACGGCGTGCACCGCACTCAGCGCATCGCGCATCTGTATCGCACGTGGCTCATCTAAGATTTCGCGAGCCGCGCCCAGAAAAACCAACACCCAGCATCCTTCTGCTTGCTCTCCGACCAGCGACATATCCACCCACTCAGACTCGCTACCGTTGCGGCACTCAGCACGATGTTCATCACTGCGCACAACCTGCATCGGGATACCGAGGCACACCTCAGCGCTCTCCAGATTCAGCAGTCTCGTCAATTAGGAATCGCAGATCCCCTTTACGGAACGCATCCATTTCAGAGGGACGACCCGCTTCATACTCATTCAACCCCAGCTCACCCGGCGCCAGCGCTTCGGCAGGCTGATCATGGCGTTCAGGAGTGATAGCAAACTGCTGCAGGTAATCGAGGGCAATCTCCAGCGAGGGATCGATCTGTGCGCGTACCGGCTCACGCAAGCTGCCGCCAAAATCTTCCAGCTCAACGGGCTGACAACCCACCAGCAACAGATGCTCCGGGTAATTGCCGGTGAACTCGGCCATTGCTAGTACTTCCTGAAAGCCTGTCTGATGCAGGCTCATCTGTTTAGCACCCATAAACTTGGGTACGTCATCATCGTAGATTTTCTTCAGAGTGCCCGGTTCAAGGCCGTAATCGATGGCATCAAACACCACCAGCACATCGGCGGCCTGCACATGCTGCACCAGATAGATCCCTTGTGTGCCACCATCCATCAGTTTGACGTTGCCACCAAAGCGATAACGCTCGTTCAGCGTTTCCACACAACGCACACCAAAACCTTCATCAGCCCAAAGGATGTTGCCAATACCAAGAATGAGGATGTTTTTATCGTTCATCTGTGCGTCTTCTGTGCCGTGTTATTGTTATGACTCTTGTTATAACGACAGACGTTACAAGGAGCGTGCCAACACGTTCAGAAAACAGATATTCAGGAATAACGGGGTGTTACGGGGAGGGTTACAGCTAAAGACAAGCACAAACCGGAAAGTTAATTTCCATATTACACAAAAAACGAAACGTTAATCTCCACCCCATCTATTCCCGCGCAACACACGGAAATAGATAGGACAGAAATCAGACTAAAACGCGTTATTTTGACGGTCGTACAACCGGCGTCCCGGTACCATCGGCGTGCCACTGATAGATGCCGAACTCAAACCCCTGCAGGTCACCGTGCTCATCCCAGCGTATCGGTCCCAGCACCGTCTCAAACGTGAAGTTATGCAGCGCCTCGGCAACATCAACGGGCGCATCAGACTGCGTACGCTGCATGGCATCGGCTAACACTTCTACCGCCGCAAAGCTTGTCCAGATAAACGGGCCGCTCGGTTCAACGCCCTTCTGTTTCAGTAATTCAACAACGGGCTGGTTTTTCTCCTGTAGGTCGTAGCGCACCGGCAAGGTCACCAACAAACCCTCAACTGCCTGACCGGCAAGAAAGGCGATATCTTTATTGCCCAAGCCTTCCGGTCCCATAAACGTGGGTGAAAAACCTGCGACTTTGGCCTGTCGCATCATCAGGCCCAGCTCGGGGTGGTAACCGCCGTAATAGACAAAATCCACCTGTTTACGTTTAAGCTTGGTAATCAGCGAACTGAAATCTTTAGCGCCACTGTTGATGCCATCGGTGCTGACAACATCGATACCTTCAGCCTGCAGCAGGTCGCGTACGATCAGCGCCACGCCTTTGCCGTATTGTTGTTTGTCGTGAATCACGGCCACCCGCTGAGGTTTAATCACCTGAGCGATATAGTCAGCCGCAGTGGCTCCCTGTTCGGAATCAAGGCCGATCGTGCGGAACAGCTTGGAATAGCCACGCTGGGTAATACCCGGGTTAGTGGAGCCGGTAATCACCAGCACATCTTCATCCTGATAAATATCGGTCGCGGGCTGGGTCGAACCGGAGCACAAATGACCGACCACAAATTTAACATTGTCATTGATGATCCGGTTTGCCACCGTGACCGCCTGCTTCGGTTCGCAGACATCATCGTATTCAACCGCTTCCAGCGGACGTCCGTTGACACCACCGCGGTTGTTGATCATTTCAATGGCCGTATGAGCACCGCTCAATTGCATGTCACCGTACTGGGCCAGTGAACCGCTAAAGGGACCAACGATACCAATTTTGATCGATTCAGCCGCCTGCGCGCTAAAACTGAGCACAGTGGACAGGGCCAGACAGGCCAGCGAGGAATGGGGGAGTTTCATAGGGTTCTCCAGATACTCTGAGCATTAGGTTGTGGGGTACACAAACCGTTTAAAAACAAGGCTTTTGGCCTGACGCTATTGTACTGAGAGATGCGATCAAAGTCCGAATTAAAAGACGTTTATAGACCTGATCTGAAGCAAAAGATAAGGATATATCCACATCAGGGATTACCCAGCCCCCGCCTCTCTCATACTTTGCTGGTTTTTGTCGAAAACCTACCGCCAATGATGAAGGTTCGTTCAATCAGCCACAGAGTATTTGATCCATGTCGGGGGTAGAATTCGAGAGTTCAGGTAAGCTACCCCCTTTTCAACAGTTAGAAAGGTGGTAGCCGTGCAGCAGCCGTATGACGTATTGATTATCGGTGCAGGTCCAGCCGGTCTGAGTTTTGCCCGCTCCTTAGCAGACCTGCCGCTTAAGGTCGTGGTTGTCGAACGCTCATCTCAGTCAACACTGGCCGATCCACCGGAAGACGGCCGTGAAATTGCCCTGACCCACCTTTCCGCAAAGCTGATGAAAGAGGCTGGTGCCTGGCAGCGTATACCTGAAGACGGTATCTCGCCTATTGAAGCAGCCCGCGTCTTTGACGGTCAGTCCAGCTACAGTTTGGATTTTGAC
>NZ_JBFGYC010000436.1:0-3487 GCF_041587635.1 Pontibacterium sp.
CAGCCAGCTCACCGCGCCTTGCATGAGAAAGGCCAGAATCAGCCCCGCAAACACCGGCGTAAGCATCTGCCCCAACGTAAGGATGATCAGCAACGCACCACCCAGCAGGACAAACAGCAAAACCGCCTCTTCGTCGGAAAAATAGCGGTCTATCCACTTGCTGAAGATCTTACGCATCTTTACTCTCAACTCTCAGATTAAACAATTATCCGCGACGGATAATATAGACATAGGGTTCATGATCAGTGAACGATTCCAACATCACGTGGTCCGATTGATCAGTGTACGCTTTGAAGTCACGGATTGAACCCGCATCAGTCGCGATTACCTTCAGCACTTGCCCCACATCTAATCGGTTAAGTGCCTGCTTTGCTTTCAAAAGCGGCAACGGACAGTTCATACCTGAAGCGTCCAGAGTGTCATCAATTACAGGTTTAGTCATTAACGTATCTTTACCGCGTACTGGGTTGAGTAGAATTCACAGGCCCAGCACTATATAACAATTTATTCAGTATTAGCAGCGCGTTTTCAGACGGATTCTAACCCATGCATATTTATCGCTTTTTTCTCCCGTTGATAACATCTTTAATGCTGTTATCTCAGACTAATTCACTACACGCAGCCGATACCGGACTGCCCTCAATCAGCGAAAGCGGGTTTTCCACCACGCCTCAGGAAGAATATATGCTGGGACGAACCTGGGTGCGCATGCTAAGAGGTTCGGCTCAACTCTACGAAGATCCGATCGTTGTCGCCTATTTGGAGGACCTGCTTTGGGATGTTGCTGAACATAGCCAACTAACAGACCGTCGCCTGGAACTGGTGGTCTTAGACAACCCGACACTGAACGCATTTGCCGTACCCGGCGGCATTGTTGGTATCCATACAGGTCTGGTTGAGGCCGCTCAAAGCGAAGACGAACTCGCCTCGGTTATCGCACATGAACTGGCTCATTTAAGCCAACGACATTATGCAGCCAACGTAGACCAACAGAAACGCAACCGGCCATTTATGCTTGCGGCATTACTGGGTAGCTTGCTTGTTGCCGCCGCAGACAGCCAAGGCGGGATCGCGGCCATATCCTCGACTGTCGCAGCCTCTCAAGCCTCTAGCCTTGCATTTAGCCGCCAGAATGAACGCGAGGCGGACTATATCGGCATGCAAACGCTGGCAGAAGCCGGCTTCGACCCTAAAGCGATGCCCAACATGTTCTCACGCCTCCAGGCCAATGCTCGCTACGGCCGGAAACCGCCGGAATTCCTGCTCACCCATCCGGTCACAGAGTCTCGCGTAGCCGACTCGCTTAACCGGGCAGCCAACCTGCCATCGCCGAAAAAAAGAGCAGACGCTATCGATTATGATTTAGTGCAGTCTCGAATCATCGCCCATTACTCGAAAGATACCGACCAGCTTTTAGCGAATCTGGCCGATCAACGCAAAAGTCAGGATAGCAATTCACTACGCTATGCGACGGTGATGGCGGCAATAGCAGCAGAAAAGTTCGACGTAGCTGAGCGTGCGCTCTCAGGAATGAGCAAAGCCTTCTTACAAAAGCTTCCTGTCCGGTTGGCCAAAGCTGAGCTGAGTATCGCGCAAAAGCACTACGATAAAGCGTCACAACAGCTACGCTCCGTTCTGAAACTGTTCCCTGACAACTACCCAACCAACGCTTTATATGCAGAATTATTACTGCACCAAGGCCAGAACAGCCATGCAATCGCAGTTTACAAACGACTTGCAGCACAACGCCCGACTGACGTTAACGTGTGGTACAACCTGGCGGAAGTTCAGGGACTCGCGGGCAACACACTGGATGTACATATGGCTCGCATCGAGTACTTCATGCTGACCGGCAACATAGACCTTGCCATCCGGCAGGTGAAGTTTGCTTTACGCACACCCCAACTGAGCAGCGAAGAAAGAGCTCGCCTGGAAACCCTCGAAGTAGAAGCAAAATACCTGCGGCAACAGATGCGACGCGTCATGTGACACTCAGAGCTTCTCTGCCAAAAAAAAGCCGCATATGAATGCGGCTTTTTTATTTTCCATGGCCGACAGCGGCCACCAGTGCGGTTTATTTGTTCAATTCTGCAGAGAAATCTAGCATGCGCTGCAGTGGACGACGCGCGTCTTCAATCAGCGCAGCATCCACAATCACTTCTTCCTGCCCCTGCTGAAGACACTGCAGGATATTATCCAATCCGTTCAATGCCATCCACGGACAATGCGCACAGCTGCGACATGTCGCCCCGGAGCCACCCGTTGGTGCTTCCATAAATTCTTTGCCAGGAGCCGCTTGCTGCATCTTGTAGAAAATCGCGCGATCGGTGGCCACAATAAACTTCTGGTTTGGCAAATCCCGTGCCGCCTGAATCAGCTGGGAAGTTGACCCGACAGCATCGGCAATTTCAACAACAGAATCAGGGGATTCAGGATGCACCAAAACAGCCGCATCCGGATATACGCTTTTCAGCTCCAGAATACCCTTCGCTTTGAACTCCTCATGCACAATGCAGGCACCATCCCACATCAGCATTTCGATACCGGTCTGCTTCTGGACATAACCACCCAGATGCTTGTCTGGCGCCCAGATAATTTTCTTACCTTCATCCGCCAAATGCTCAACCACCTGCAACGCAATGCTGGAGGTCACAACCCAGTCCGCACGTGCCTTCACCGCCGCCGATGTATTCGCATACACAACCACTTCATGATCAGGGTGGGCGTCACAGAAAGCCGAGAATTCCTCGATAGGACAACCGATATCCAGCGAGCAGGTCGCTTCCAGCGTCGGCATCAGGATACGCTTCTCAGGACTCAGGATTTTCGCTGTTTCCCCCATGAAGCGGACACCCGCAACAATCAGAGTACTCGCTTCATGAGCGCTACCAAAACGAGCCATCTCCAAGGAATCAGACACACACCCGCCGGTTTCATCGGCCAGCTCCTGAATCAAGCCATCAGTGTAGTAATGCGCGACAAGACACGCATCCTTCTCTATTAACAGTTTTTTAATCTGCTCTTTGTACTCTTCGATCTCTTTGCGATCATGACCGGATGGAAGATGCTCTTTCGCAAAGTGTTCTTGCACCAGAATACGGTCGGAGATTTCCTGCTTGCTCAACATGTAAGTAACTGTTTCTTTTTTATATAGGCTGTATTGAAACTCCAGACGCAAAGGCATCTGGCCGCAGGCCTGATTATACCATAGTCAGGTCACTGCTAAATGACTGGATAGAGATAAAAACGACAACAAAGTTTGTTTAAAACAGAAACGAAAAAGGAGCACCGCAGCGCTCCTTTTTCTGAATATGGTGGGTCGTATAGGATTCGAACCTATGACCAATTGGTTAAAAGCCAACTGCTCTACCAACTGAGCTAACGACCCGGCAGAGAATCATCGAGTAAAATGGTGGGTCGTATAGGATTCGAACCTATGACCAATTGGTTAAAAGCCAACTGCTCTACCAACTGAGCTAACGACCCG
>NZ_JBFGYC010000437.1:0-3480 GCF_041587635.1 Pontibacterium sp.
CTGGAGATGGATGATGCGCTGGTGGGCGGTGCTGCAATCGATGCTGAAGGTGATGCGTTGCCAGCAACAACCTGGGAAAAGGTTGAAGCGGCGGATGCAATCCTGTTGGGTGCAGTGGGTGGTCCTAAGTGGGATGCACTGCCACCGGCAGAGCGCCCTGAGAAGGGTGGTCTGCTGAAGATTCGCGCGCAGCTGGATCTGTTCGGCAACCTGCGTCCTGCGATCCTGTATCCACAGCTGGCACATGCGTCTACGTTGAAAGAAGACGTTGTATCCGGTCTGGATATCCTGATCGTACGTGAGCTGACCGGTGGTATTTACTTTGGTGAACCTCGTGGTATCAAAACCAAAGAGAACGGCGTGCGTGAAGGTTACAACACCTATGTATACGACGAAGAGCAGATCCGTCGTATCGGTCGTGTTGCATTCGAAGCGGCAATGAAGCGTGGTAAACGTCTGTGTTCTGTCGACAAAGCAAACGTACTGGAAGTCACTATGCTGTGGCGCGAAGTGATGGAAGATCTGTCCAAAGAGTACCCGGAAGTAGAGCTGTCCCACATGTATGTGGACAATGCAGCAATGCAGCTGGTGCGCGCGCCTAAGCAGTTTGACGTGATTGTAACTGGCAACATGTTTGGTGATATCCTGTCTGATGCAGCGGCGATGCTGACCGGCTCTATCGGCATGTTGCCATCTGCTTCTTTGGATGTGAACGGTAAGGGTATGTATGAACCTTGTCACGGTTCCGCGCCTGATATTGCAGGCCAGGGTATTGCAAATCCGCTGGCGATGATTATCTCTGCAGCGATGATGCTACGTCACTCTCTGGGTATGGAAGCGCCGGCAGCGAAAATCGAAGCTGCAGTTGATGTTGTGCTGGATCAGGGGCTGCGTACAGGTGATATCTGGTCTGAAGGCATGCAGAAAGTGAGCACCGTTGAAATGGGTGATGCTGTCGTAGCTGCGCTGAAGGGCTAAGTTCGGCGCAGAAAGACTGATAGCTTGAAAGGGCTATTTATTGCATAATATCTGCTGCTATAAAGGCAGTGTAATCGGCCTCTGCTGGTGAGTAGGGGCCGATTTGTTATTTTTAGAACAATCCGAGTTTTTGGTGAAACAGATGAAACGTGTAGGTTTTGTTGGCTGGCGTGGAATGGTGGGTTCCGTGTTGATGCAACGCATGATGGAAGAGCGTGATTTCGATCAGATCGAAGAACCGGTCTTCTTCACCACATCTCAGGTAGGACAGGCTGGGCCGAATATTGGCAAAGATATTCCAGCGCTGAAAGATGCAACATCCATTGATGATCTCAAGCAGATGGATGCCATTATTTCCTGTCAGGGTGGTGACTACACGAAGCAGGTTTACGGCGCGCTGCGTGAAGCGGGCTGGAATGGTTACTGGATCGATGCGGCATCCTCCTTGCGTATGGATGATGACGCGATCATCGTACTGGATCCGGTAAACATGAACGTCATCAAAGACGGTCTGTCCAGCGGTGTGAAAACCTATGTTGGCGGTAACTGTACAGTATCCCTGATGCTGATGGGTCTGGGTGGTCTGTTCAATGCGGGTCACATCGAGTGGATGACCTCCATGACGTATCAGGCTGCATCCGGCGGTGGTGCGCGTCACATGCGTGAGCTGATCTCTCAGATGGGTATCATTAAAGAATCTGTAGCGACTGATCTGGCGAACCCTGCGAGCGCTATTCTGGATATCGATCGTCAGGTTGCTGAGACTATTCGAAGCGATGCGATGCCAGTTGATAACTTCGGTGTGCCACTGGCGGGTTCCCTGATCCCTTGGATCGATACTAAGCTGGATAACGGCCAGAGCCGTGAAGAGTGGAAGGCATACGCTGAAACCAACAAAATTCTGGGTTTGGGCGATAGCCCGATTCCAATCGACGGTACCTGTGTGCGTATCGGTGCGATGCGTTGCCACAGTCAGGCATTCACCATCAAGCTGAAGCAGAACCTGCCTATGGACGAAATCGAAGGCATGATCGCAGAAGCAAATGATTGGGTTAAAGTAATCCCGAATGATCGTGATATTACGGCGGCTGAATTAACGCCTGCGAAGGTGACGGGTACTTTGAGTGTGCCGGTTGGCCGTCTGCGTAAGATGAATTTGGGTGATGAATACCTGAATGCATTCAGCGTGGGTGATCAGCTTCTGTGGGGTGCTGCAGAGCCTCTGCGTCGTATGTTGCGTATTCTGCTGGAAGGCTAATTCCAGCAGATATACCGTCGATACAATCTTTCAAAGATAAGTGTGTTCATTTGTCTTTATAAAAAACCAGCCCGGCATTGTTCGGGCTGATTTGTTTCCGGGGTTTTAAATGGAAAGAAGTTTTAACATCGCAATTGTGGGTGCCACTGGTTTGGTCGGTGAAGCGATGCGAGAGATATTGGAACAACGCGAATTTCCGGTGGGTGAGTTGTATTTGCTGGCCGGAGAGCGCACTGCAGGGCAAAGTCTACAGTTTCGCGATAAGTCCTATAAGGTGGGGCTGTTGCAGGATTTTGACTTCTCTCAAGTTGAAATCGCGCTGTTTTCCGCGGGAAGCGACGTGTCCATGCAGTATGCTCCGATTGCGGCAGATGCCGGATGTGTGGTGATTGATAACACGTCTTGTTTTCGCTACGACCCGGATATCCCACTGGTGATTCCGGAAGTTAACCCGGAAATGGTGGGTGAATACCGCAACCAGGGCATTATTGCGAACCCGAACTGTTCAACGATTCAGATGTTGATGGCGCTGTCTCCTATTCATCGTGAGGTAGGTATTGAGCGCATCAACGTTTCTACGTACCAGGCTGTTTCAGGCTCAGGTCGTAAAGCGGTGGAAGAGCTGGCGGGTCAGACTGCACGTTTGCTCAATGGGCTGAATATCGATCCGGACGTCTATCCGAAGCAGATCACCTTTAATGTGCTGCCGCAGATAGATGCGATGCAGGACAATGGTTATACCCGTGAAGAGATGAAAATGGTGTTGGAAACCCAGAAAATTCTGGGTGATGACAGTATTCGGGTAAATCCAACATGTGTGCGTGTACCTGTATTCTTTGGGCACTCTGAATCACTGCATGTGGAAACGCGTGAGCCAATTTCAGCAATGGATGTGCGTAACTTGCTTGAAGTGATGCCGGGCGTTGAGGTAGTTGACGAGTCGGACGAAGAGGGTGGTTATGCGACTCCGGTGACCGAGGGTGTTGGTAAGGATGAAGTGTTTGTCAGCCGAATCCGTGAAGATATCTCTTCTCAGAGTGGCATAAACATGTGGGTCGTGTCAGATAATGTGCGTAAAGGTGCTGCATTAAACAGTATTCAGATTGCTGAACTCTTGATCCAACAGTACCTCTAGGGTAAAAACATAAAGTAATTTCTGGGAGTTAGGTGACCCGCAGCGCTGGCTTAGGTTAGGATTGGCTGCTGTGCCGGCTCCCGGTTAATTGTTTCGATGGTTTACACAG
>NZ_JBFGYC010000438.1:0-3475 GCF_041587635.1 Pontibacterium sp.
ACATTATATTGCAACCGCAAGGCTTCCAGCATGATGGACACTTTTCGGCCGTTGGGAGTGCCCCAGGTATAAAGATCAATCATCAAAAACTCCCTGCTTACTGGCTGATAAAGTGGTTGTACACACGGATCAGTTCATCCTCAGAGAACTGCACGATGATCAGTTGCTGGCCCGGCTCGATCAGATCCGGATCGTCGCCCAGACGACCGCTACGATAATTATAGATGTAGGTGGTTTTGACTTTATTTTGCAGTACCTTGCCCAGGAAGGAGCTTTGTTTGTTGTTCAGCTTCTCATCGGCCTGCTGTGGTATGTCCACATACAGTTTGTCTTTCTTTTCGCCCAGCTTAATACCTTCCGCAAAGGTTCGGGTCAGGCCGGTTTGCAGAATGCCCCATAAGCCTTGTTCATCACCGTCATTCACTGCATGTATGTAATACACCTGTTTACCGCTGGTTTCGGGCCGGTCGAGCAGTTCCTGTAATTTGATACGGTTGCCGTTACTGAGTATCTCATCACCAACAAAAACGGGTGCAGGGATGACTGCGCCTGTTTCCACGCCAAAGGTTTTGCTACCGGATTCCTGCACGATCTCCAGTTCAGCACTGCTTTCGACCTGCTGTTGCGGTAATTTCAGTAGTTGGGAGGCGGTCACAAAATGGTCAGCGGTTTCGATATTAATCGACTGTTCGGGTGGGGCTGTAATCTGATTGATATGTTTGCGGGCTTCTTTGACCACCTCGCTGTCCGGTTCTGATTGAACGCTGGGTGTTTCGGTAGTCTCGGCAGGAGGGGCACCGGGAAGATCAAGATCTATTGATTTGTTCATGAACACATAGGCAGCTGCACCCGCGAGCAGCACTGCAAACACAATCAAAACACGTAGCATCCCTAACCTCACGTTGCGTCACTTATCATGTTTACACACTGTAGCTTGCATTCAAGATTGAGAAAAGAGCTGCATAAGAAAGGGCGCATATATTGCTATATGCGCCCTTTCCGTCACCTTGAGGGGGGAGAGAACCCCAGAGGTTATCGAACAATTACTGCAGCTGTTCCCAATTGACCTGGCCAACATGGATGGCAGATGCATCAGGGATCAGATCAACAAAGCTCCAGGCATCAACTGCCAGAACATCGAGCTGCTTGACCTTCTTTTCTTCGCCGACTTCCAGGCGAAGCTCGGTACCGTCATCAGTAGTGCCTGTGAACACCAGAATGCCATTACGCACACGGGTGAGATTCATCTGGGTATCGTTGTAGATATACAGATCGCTCATCGACATGTTTCAGGACCTCATATTTTTGTTAGTACACAATGTGAAGAGTCGGTCAGCAAAAGGAACGCATTTTCGATAGCTCGCTGAGCTTCCAGCGAGAAACTTTCGTATGTGCATCAGACCTCTGCTCACTTGCTCCACTTTTATTTTTTTGCTTTGGGAGAGAGGCGTTGATTATTGTGTAACCGATTGATGATTTAAAGTGATACATAAATCAATATATATGTAATTTGATCTGTATCATGTTTTTTGTGTGGTTATTTGCGGGTAGTCCCAATTGCCGTTGAGTTTTGGCAATGAGATCGCAACGAACGGATATTCAGGCATTCTGTATCCTGCTGCAAATGCTGAACCGTGACGGTACGTTGTAGTCAAATCTTGAGATTGTTTATACTGCCGCGGAATTTGGGTAGTGGGGGAAATATGAGTTCTGACGATCTTGATTTCATGGATATGATGATGGGCGAAGGTGTAACACCGGCCAAACAAAGTGATAAAGCTGATCTGATCGGGCATCAGGATAAGCGTGGTGATGCCGGTTTGAAGGAACGTCGTCATGCAGCTGAAGGCGATGTGCATGAAAGTTTGTCCACTCAGCAAGTGGTATTGCTTCATCCCTTTGATCCGCTGGAGTGGAAACGGGATGGCGTACAGGATGGGGTTTACCGGAACGTGCGTCTGGGTAAATATCAGTCTGACGCGCGACTAGACCTGCACAAAAAATCACCGACTCAGGCGCTGGATGAGTTACTGGGGTTTATCACCGAGTGCAGTGGCTTTGGTATTCGTTCCGTCGTAGTCAGTCACGGACGAGGCAGCCACGAAGATGCCCCCGGTAATGTGATGCGCAGCTACTTAAACCAGTGGTTGCCGTTGATCCCCGAAGTAATGGCTTTTCACTCTGCTCAAAAACAGCACGGCGGTTTGGGTGCGACCTATATTTTGCTGCGAAAAAACGAAACTCAGCGACGTGATAACTGGGAAAAGCATCAGAAACGGTGAGTTTTTTCGCAGTAGAACATGGTTAGTTACAGCTTCTGTGGCACTCTTCCTTTAAGAGACCGTGGGGATGTTCTATAACAATACAAACACCGGAGTTGAGGGCGTCGTTGTGAGTGTACAGATCGAAGAGATATTGCAGTTCTGGTTTGGTGCCATGGAGGAGGGGTTTCCCAGTACCGACCGCACCGCGCTATGGTGGGGCGCCAGTGATGAAACAGACCAGCTGATCGAAGAGTTGTTTGGTAGCAGTGTGCGTCAGGCATTGCGTGGTGAGTTGAATTTGTGGGCTGAAAGCCCGCGTGGGCGTTTGGCTCTGATTATTCTTCTGGATCAATTTACGCGATCGTTGTACCGCAGCAGTCCCGAGGCATTCAGTGGCGATGAGCGGGCGTTGGCTTTGTGCTGGATGGGATTAGGGCGAGGTCATGATCAGGCGTTGGACTTTGCTGAACGACAGTTCTTTTATATGCCCTTGGAACATGCGGAAGACCTTGAGGCTCAAGACCAGAGCATCGCCTGCTTTGAGCAGGTACTGATGGAAGTGCCACCTCATAAAAAAGTGATCGCGCAAGGTGCATTGGACTTTGCCCATCAACACCGTGACCAAGTCGTCCGTTTTGGACGTTTTCCGCACCGTAACCGTATTCTGGGTCGAAGTTCCACCACCGAAGAGCTTACATTCCTGAATCAAAGTAATCATAACTGGGGTCAGTGAGACAGTTACTGGCCCTTATTGTGGACAGCGGTTCCTGAGGATGCAGGGGGAGTACTCTTGGTCATCCTTCTTATTTCTTGTAGATTCCTGCCATGCTTTTGAATCTGGTTTGCATTGCCCGCAGAAACAGTATTTACTCAGCCGTATCACTGCCGGGAATAGATCCATGAATCAACAACAAGAAGAAAAACAGACGCGTGCGGTTGTGAAACGTTTTCCTCGTCCTGCTCTACTGGCAGCGGCGGCAGGTTTCCTTTTTTCCGTTTCTGTCTATCTGTCCATGCCCGCTGACGATTTGATGGCGCCGATACTATTAATTGTCGGCTGCGTGATGACAGCGGCGATATCACACTATTTGAAACAGACTCTCCTGCGAGCGGATGTACTTGAAACTGAACTCAACGGTTGCATCGCAGAGTTAACCACCACGCGTGAAAATGCTGACCTTGTTGGTGTGACCGATCGTGTGACCGGGTTA